>CAZHAH010000013.1:0-60614 GCA_964530095.1 uncultured Desulfobacteraceae bacterium
TTAGTTAACTTATTGAATTAAAATGTTTTCTTAAAAGTTTTCCGGAATATGGGTTGTAATGAAAGGCAGTGATATCCGCGACCAGTTCGGCGTCAATCAATGGCTCGAACAAAAGCGGGTGATTACATCTCTTGATCTTGCCAAAAGGGAGGAGATTTTACCGGGACTCAAGCAAGTTCGATGGGATCTAATTATCGTAGATGAAGCCCATCGCATGTCATGGACACCCCCGGCACGAAAAACTGCCCGATATGCACTTGGCGAGCTAATGCGAGACACATCGGATCATTACCTGCTTTTAACCGCGACACCTCACAAAGGTGATCACAAGAATTTCAGCCTGTTTCTACAACTGCTCGATGCCGATGCTTATGCAGATGTCAGTTCCATCCGGCAGGCCATGAATAGGCGTAGGGCACCATTTTATCTTCGGCGAACAAAAGAGGCCATGGTTTATTTCCCAGAGCGGCAGCAAGACGGCACATGGGTGGCCCGAAAAATCTTTACCAAGCGTATACCGCATACCGTCGATTTCCAAATTGATGGGCTGGAGTTTGATCTTTACAGGGATGTCACCAGATTCGTTAAAAGACAGAGTGCGAACGCTGCTGCCCAAGGAGATGATCCGCGAGCAAGGGCGGTCGGCTTCCTTATGGCACTTTACCAACGCAGGCTGACTTCCAGCACCCATGCCATGAGACGCAGTCTGGAAAATCGGGCTCGTCGTCTTGCGGATGGTTTGAGGCGTGCTCAACAGCTCGCTCGATTCGCACCTCCAGACCTTCCTGATCCAGAGGAACTTGAGGAAATGGAGGAGGGAGATCGTGAACGCCTTGAAGAAATGCTCGAAGCTATCACCTTGGCCGGAAATGCCGATCAGGTCCATGAGGAGATTGATGAACTAAAGGAGCTGGCAAAACAGGCAGAAAATGTCGAGAAATCGCACACCGAGGCAAAACTCACCAAGCTTAAAGACCTGCTGCATGAAGAAGGTTTCTTCGATCATCCTGGCCAAAGGCTTCTGATTTTCACCGAATTTAAAGACACTTTGTTTTACCTGGTGGAAAATCTTGAATCATGGGGATTTAAGGTCGGTATTATCCATGGCGGTATGAAACCAGGCTCAAGGGACGAGGCCGGAACGCGTCTTTATTCAGAACAGCAGTTTCGTGAAGGAGCCATTCAAGTCCTGGTGGCAACAGAGGCCGCCGGTGAAGGGATAAATCTCCAAGTCTGTAACATACTTTTTAATTATGACATCCCATGGAATCCAAATCGCCTTGAACAGCGGATGGGGCGTATTCACCGTTACGGCCAGAAAAAAAACTGTCTCATTTTTAATTTCGTTGCAACAAATACCATTGAGGGCCGCGTTCTTAAACGACTTTTAGATAAACTTCAGGAAATTCGAGATGCATTAGACGATGACGCGGTTTTCAACGTTATAGGGGAAATTTTGCCCTCCGCCCATGTCGAGCGCGTACTCCGCGACTATTATGCTGGGAGATTAGGCGACGCAGATCTCGAAGAACGGCTTCTCCGAAATGTCGATGAAGGGCAGTTTCGGGCTATTTGTCAAAACGCATTGGAGGGTCTTGCTTCAAAAAAACTTAACTTGGAAATGCTCGTAGAACGCCGGGCAAAGGCCCAAGAACGCAGGGTTGTCCCGGAAACAATTGCACGGTTCATCCGAGAGGCTTCACAGTACGTACCAATTAAGCTAAAACCCATTAACAACTTGTCTCACACCTTTGAACCGGAAAGGACGCCCTCGGCATTAAGGCTCTATGAGCACGATCCGGATTGGAAATATCCACCACTGGCTGTCAGGTATCCTCGTTGTTCCACGGACAGAGACACGGCTGAAAAAAGAAACCTTGAATGGGTAACACCGGGGCATCCGTTTTTCGAGGCAATGAGACGCCACACTTCTGCCAAGGCGGTTGAGGCATTTAGCAGGGGAGCCTGCTATTATTCCCTTCAACATGAAAGTGCAGCACGGATCGATTTTTACCGTGCACGTGTTGTCGACGGTCTTAGCCGTACCGTGCATGAACGTCTTTTGGCTCTTGAAATCGATGAAAGAGGTGATGCCAATCTAAGAGAACCAGGCATTTTAGGCAACTTCACACCTACGGATCGTCCTGAAAAAATACCGGGAGTTGTTAACGTCCAGGAAGCCACCTCATGGCTCAATGATAATGTTCTCCTTCTTTCATCGAAGAGACACGTCAAGAGAGGATAAACGAAGTAGAGCGTATTTCTGAACATGTTGAGATTTCTCTAACAGAGCTGCTTCAGAAGGCGGATGAGGAAATCGGTAGGGCTGCCGCCGATGTAGAGCAGAAGATCCCTGGCGCTGAAGGGCGATTGGCTCGTTCAGAAAACAGGCATTCAGAACTTATGGCGCGCCGGGAACGCCGCAGGCATGAACTTGAACGACAAAGATCATTGTCACTCCAAGCGGTAGAGCGAATAGCAAGTGTCCTTGTACTGCCTCACCCTGAAAGAGAGGCTCCCGATATTCGCAACATCAGGCCAAATTTGGAAACTGAAGCTGTTGCTATGCAAACCGGTCATGGAATGGGAAAAGGCGCAGGGACGACAGGTATATGA
Source organism: uncultured Desulfobacteraceae bacterium (assembly GCA_964530095.1). Classification (GTDB taxonomy): domain Bacteria; phylum Desulfobacterota; class Desulfobacteria; order Desulfobacterales; family CAZHA01; genus CAZHAH01. The sequence continues at coordinate 2,617 of CAZHAH010000013.1, forward strand.
TGTCCATGAAAAGAATCTCGGTTATGATGTGACCAGCTTGGATATCAATTCCGGTGAACTGAGATTGATTGAAATAAAGGGTTTGGCCGCTCAAACGGGCACGATTCTGTTCACGCCTAACGAGCGACGCGTGGCCGAGGACCGGCGCGACTGCTACTGGCTCTACATCGTGACAAACTGTGCCGACACGCCGACGCTTCAGGAGCCGGTCAAAGACCCGGCACGGCACGAATGGCACGAGGTCACGAAGGTCGCACACTATTACTTATCGGTCAACGCCATGACCCAGCCGATGATGGTGCGGGAGGATGAAGCGCCGTACGGGAAAAGGGATCAATAATGAAGAAATCGACGGCCAGCCGTTACAGCCTTTTCATCAGCAGTGTTCAGAAGGAACTCGCGGCGGAACGACGTGCGGTGAAGGATTTCATCACGCATGATCCTTTGTTGAGCCGGTTCATTTCGGATGTGTTTCTGTTCGAGGACATTCCCGCTGCAGACCGCAAGCCTGACGATATCTACCTTGGCGAGGTCGGACAGAGGGACATTTACCTTGCCATTTTCGGTAACGAGTACGGCTGGAAGAACGAGGACGGGAAGTCGCCCACTGAACTCGAGTTTGAACATGCCACCAAGGCTCACCGTGAACGACTGGTCTTTATCAAGGGAAATGACGACAGGGCGCGTGAGCCTGAGATGGCCGAACTGGTGGCCAGGGCAGGCCTCCAGGTTACAAGACGCCGTTTCTCGGATACCCCCGAGCTGATCCGCGAGGTCTACGCCAGTCTCGTCGAATGCCTTGAGAATCGTGGTGCGCTCATAACTACGCCGTTTGATAGTAGCGTGTGTGATGGGACAACGCTTCGAGATATCGACAAATCCCAGGTGACGGCTTTTGTTGAAACGGCGGAAGCCGTGGGCCGTCTGAAACTCAAAGGATCTCGCGCTCCGAAGGCGGTTCTGCAGAATTTCAATCTCCTGCGGGATGGCCGGCCCACCAACGCGGCCATACTTCTCTTCGGGAAGAATCCTCGGAGGTTCTTCAACAGTGTGCAGGTCCATTGCATTCATTTTCATGGAACGGAAAAGCGGAAGCCGATCGCCTCCCAGCAACCTTATGAAGGAAGAATTATCGAACTGATCGATGAGGCTGTGGAATTTGTCCTTGGTAAGATCGACCGCCGAGTGGGTACGCGTGCGACAAGCACGCAAGCCCCTGTTACGTTCGAGATTCCACGCACCGTTGTCGTGGAAGCTATCGTCAATGCGGTTGCCCACCGGAACTACCGCCATAACGGTTTTGTCCAGGTCATCGTCTTCGTCGATCGTATCGAGGTGTGGAACCCCGGCGAACTGCCTCCCGGTCTTACCCCCGACCTGTTGCGTCAACCCCATGGTCCGATACCGCGCAACCCGTTGATCGCTGAACCGCTGTTCCGGGTAAAATACGCGGAAAAAGTGGGGACTGGTACAACGGACATGATCGCCGACTGCCGGGACGCGGGTCTGCCCGAGCCCGACTTCGAGCAGCGCGGACCGCATTTCGTTGTGACGCTGTGGCGGGATTGGCTGACGGCGGAGGTGATCGCGACACTGAATCTCAATGACCGCCAGCAACGGGCTTTGATCCACCTCAAGACTGCTGGGCGGATCGGAAATACGGAATACCAAACGCTCCTGGGTGTGGCGAAACGTACAGCGCACCGCGACCTTACTGAACTTGTTGAAAGGGGCATTTTGGAGAAGGTTGGCACTACCGGTAGAGGAACAGCATATGTGCTGCGCAAAGGGGCCAAAAAGGGGCCAAACGGGCCATCGGTTTTCTCAGGTGCAAAAGGGGCCAAAAAGGGGCCAAAAGGATCATAGAATGAATCACCGGGAAATGTCCCATAAAGCTCATAAAGGGCTCAAACGGCTCAAGTCGTTCATGCTCCGAACACAAACCGGGTGAACAGGATATTAGGAGCCAAACGCAAGAAGCGGGTACGGATGGGGAGTGAAACAGAATCAAGAATGGATAATCTTGTTCAGAGCATAGGCGAGTTGGCCAGGGGCGTACAAAAACTGGCTCGCGAGGCTGCACAGCAATCTTCGACTGAAGTTGAGGCTATCATGAAGGCACAAAGCCGTGATTCAAGGCACATCGAAAGGTGCCTTGACCGCATGCTCGACTTCTGCTTCGACGATGGCATGTTGGTATTATATAAAAAGCTCTGCCGCTACTACTTTGCTATTGACCCGGAGGCAACGGTTTCATACGTCCACGCCTATCGCGAAATGTGGGAGGAACAACAATCTGAAAAACCAGGCGAAGGACTGTTGAATGGGGGTTTCAGTAAAAACCCGACAAACGGGACAAGCTATCCCCGGCGAAGAAACGGACGGCGAAGGAGCCAAAGGGCAAGAGTAAATAATGATCCCCAAGGAATGCAAACGTCTGGCTGAGGTGGATTTTCCGATTGCCGAGGTGTCGAAACACTCGGCACGGGAGAAGTCCATTCGGCACGGGCACCCGAGCACACTGCATCTGTGGTGGGCGCGGCGACCATTGGCGGCGTGCCGCGCGATGCTCTTGGGACTGCTTCTGCCTGACCCGTGCGATGAGCACTGCCCCGAGGAATTCAAGAAGAAGGCGCGGGCCCTTCTTCCGCGCCTCATCGGCAAAGTCGGGCCAAAGGGCGAAGACCTGCGCAAGTCCTTGCTCAAGTTCATCGCCGACTTTGCCAACTGGGATAACACGAGCCATCCGACCTTTCTGGAAGTCGCCCGTGGATTGGTGAAGGCGGCCCATGGAGAAGAGACGCCGCTCGTGGTGGACCCGTTCGCCGGAGGCGGCTCGATTCCCTTGGAGGCCCTGCGGCTCGGGTGCGATGCGTTCGCGAGCGACCTCAACCCGGTGGCCTGTCTCATTCTCAAGGTCATGCTGGAAGACATCCCGCGTCACGGGCCGGAACTTGCCGAGGAACTGCGACGGGTTGGCAAAGAGATCAAGGAAAAGGCCGAGAAAGAACTGGGCGAATTCTACCCCAAGGATCCCGATGGAGCCACACCCATCGCCTACCTGTGGGCGCGGACCGTGAAGTGCGAATCACCCAATTGCGGCGCGGAGATTCCGCTCATGCGCTCTTTCTGGCTTTGCAAGAAAGCCAACCGCAGACGGGCGCTCAGATACAAGATCGTCCGGTTCAAAGGCAAGCCGCCGCGGGTGGAGTTTGAGGTCTTCGAACCGAAGTCCGACAAGGAAATTCCGGGCGGAACGGTGACACGCGCTAAGGCCACGTGTCTCTGTTGTAACATGGTCCTGCCTCCGGATCGCGTGCGGGCGCAACTCTCAGAACAGCGCGGCGGTGCAGACGTGATCTTTGACAACAAAGGTAACCACACCGGCGGTGCACGGATGACGGCTGTCGTAACCCTGCATCCTGGGATACAAGGCCGTCACTACCACTTGCCGACTGACCGAGACTACCAGGCCGTATGGAAGGCACAGAAGCGAATCAAAGAAGTTCTGGACGAGTGGGAAAGCGGTGGGAAGAAGGGACTCTGTCCTGTGCCGGATGAGCGTGTCGATGAGTGGCACCACGATGTGAACCGCTTACCCATGTATGGGATGCCCCGTTGGGGCGACCTCTTCACGGCAAGGCAGAAGATCGCTCAAATACTGATTGGTCACGCAATAAGGATCAGTGCTATACCCAACAATGTGGCGGAGATCTTGTCACTGGCGTTGAGTCTGCGTGCAGATATCAGCAATGCTCTCTGCCCTTGGTCGAGTGGAGCAACACAGGTGGTTCATCTTTTTGGCAGACAGGCCATTCCAATGGCTTGGGACTTCGGCGAGACTTCACCATTTGGTGGTCAGGCAGGAGACTTTGAGGTTTCGCTAGGCAGCATCGCACGTGTTGTTGAGCGCCATGGCGTCATTTCAATATCAGGGCAAGCACAACTAACAGACGCCACATCACATCCTCTGCCCGACCAAGTCGCAGGTGTCTGGTTCACTGACCCCCCCTACTACGACGCCATCGATTACGCTCATTGCTCTGATTTCTTCTTCGTGTGGTTGAAGCGCGCACTACCAAATCATCCGCTCCTGCGCGATCCGTTCGACGCCTCCAACACGCTCACCCCAAAGGGCCGTGAGGTGGTAGTAGACAGTACTACTACGAAGGGGCACGGCATTCGAACCCCTGAGTTCTACGAAAGCAGTATGTCCAAGGCCTTCGCTGAAGGCCGCCGCGTACTACGCGAGGACGACATCGGCTCCGTGGTCTTCGCCCACAAGACTACCGAAGGCTGGGAGGCCCTGCTGTCCGGCATGATCCGCGGCGGTTGGACCATCACCGGATCCTGGCCCATCGCCACGGAGCGGCCCGGCCGCCTTAGATCACAAGAATCCGCTGCCCTCGCCACCAGCGTCCACTTGGTCTGTCGCCCCCGTCCCGATGACGCTCCCGTGGGTGACTGGGCCGACGTGCTCCGAGAACTCCCAAAGCGAGTCGGCGACTGGATGGAACGACTCCAGAGTGAAGGCATTCGCGGCGCGGACCTGGTTTTCGCCTGCATCGGTCCGGCACTGGAGATATTCAGCCGCTGTCGATCCATCGAGACCGCCGATGGCCGTGAGGTCAAACTTGGCGAGTACCTAGAGAAGGTCTGGGAAACCGTCAGCCGGATGGCGCTGGAGCAGATTCTGGGGACCACCGAGGTAAAGGCGCGCAACGGCGTAGCTGGAGCTGTCGAGGAAGACGCACGACTTACGGCTCTTTTCCTCTGGACCCTCCAGAGTACCAACGGCGAAACGAGTAACGGCGGCTCCGACACCGACCTGCTTGCCAAAGCCTTGGCGCAGGCAGGAGATGAGGAAGACCAAGACGCCACCACACGCGGTAAAGCCAAGGGGTTGAGCCTGGCCTTCGACATAGTGCGGCGCTTTGCCCAACCGCTTGGCATCGATCTTCCCAAGTGGGAGGGCCGGATCATCGAGACGAAGAAGGGCGTGGTGCGGCTCATGACCGTTTCGGAGCGAGCCAAGCAACTCTTTGGCGAAGATAGTGCGGACGCGGTGGCCGACTGGATCACGGAGGATCCGACCCGGCCGTTGCAACGGGTTCTCTTTCCCGAAATGGAAGAGGATCGCGCGCCTAAGATTCGCGGTCGCAGTCGCCGCAAGGCGATCATAGCCCCCGGCGATGTCGAGATCCAGTCGGAGCGTGACGCCACGTCGATGGACCGGGTACATGCGGCCATGCTTCTCCAGTCGGACGGGCAAGCCAACGCCCTGCGTGCGCTCATCAAGGCCGAGCAGGATCGCGGCCCGGAATTCCTGCGTCTGGCTAACGCCCTTTCAGCCCTTTACCCGAAAGGCAGCGAAGAGAAGAGACTCCTTGACGCGATGCTCTTGGCGGCGCCGAGGTAGGTGCAGATGATGGCAACGGTGAAACAAAATCCGTCTATCTGGCAACTGACCGGGGGTCCCGCCTCCAGGCCCTACGCCGATATATTCTTGCGGCACGGGGTGGGGCTCATTGGGCCGGGTGACGCCGGGGCTTGGAAGCCCGAACACGACGACAACGAGTTCGAAGGCGGTTTCGTTCGCCGTTTCGCCAGCGAGATGCAGATGGGCGACGTGGTGCTTCTTCGTACAGGAATAGCCACGATTGTTGCTGTGGGTATCGTGGCCAGCGACTACATGTTTCTGAACCATTTCGACGACGTGAACGGCTGGGACCTCCAGCACGCAAGACGCATCCGCTGGTGCCAATTGCCTCTGGAATATACCTTCGGGAACTCAGTTTTCGGGGCCAATCCCACGCGCTGCTCACGGACATGGAATGAGGAAGTAAGAGATTACGCCGAGCGGTTCCTCAACTCGCCGCCCAAGCAATGGCAGGACGCCCCTTTACCGGAACTTCCAGCGGAGGAGCAGCCGCTCACTGATGTGCCGTGGGCGTTACAGGATACAGTCGCGCGAGCACAGGATTTGACACCGCTCTTTTGGGACCGCCAGAATTTCGGTGATTATCCCACCGAGGACGAGATGGTCGCCCACTTCGTGGTTCCGTTTCTGCGCGCGATCGGCTGGCCGCCGGAACGTATCGCCATAAAGTGGCGATATATCGATGTCGCTCTGTTCACGGCATTGCCGCGCGTACCGGAGAACTGCCGGTTCGTGATTGAGGCCAAGCGCCTCGGTGCGGGCGTGGAAGGCGCGCTAATACAGGCCAAGGGATATGTGGAGAGCCTCGGCGTGCCGTGTGACGTAGTGGTCACCGATGGCATTCGATACCGTATGTACTCATGCGAGAACGGTTTCGCGCCGGTCGCTTACGCCAACCTTATTCGGCTGAAGCACTCGGCAGCTGATCTGTTCTGCCGGTTGAAGAGACCAATAGAAGGAGAATCTGCCCATGGAAGCCTGGTATAAAGTTGCTACGCCACGCAAGGAAGTAAGGCAAGGCCGTTCGTTCAATCCGGACGAATTTGCCATCCACTTGGAACAGGTCATCGCCAAAACGGCCCCGGAAGACTACCGGAACCCGAAACAGTTCTTTGCGCGCACCTGCTTTACGCGAGCGCTGCGCGAGCACGCCGGAATGGTCCTGCGGCGGCTGAGTGGTGAGACTACGAACACCGCACCGGTGATGACGCTGATTACCCAATTCGGCGGCGGCAAAACGCACACGCTCACAGCGCTGTACCACATGGTTTCCAACGGGGCCAAGGCAAGTGAGTATCCGGGCGTGGACAGCCTGATCCAGGAGGCAGGCCTCAGTGCTGTTCCCGAAGCCAAGGTCGCCGCCTTTGTCGGCAACGCCTGGGATCCGCAGGAAGGCAGGGAAACACCTTGGATCGATGTGGCCCGGCAACTTGCCGGGGACAAAGGCGTCAAGGAGCTTGGCACAGCAGGCAGAACCACACCGCCGGGGACAGAGGCCCTAATCCGTGTTTTTAAGGCTGCGGGCAAGCCAGTGCTTATCCTCTTCGACGAGGTGCTGAATTACCTGAACCGCCACCGTGACATGGCCGATAAGTTTCATGCGTTTATCCAGAACCTGACCGTGGCCACGACGGGCACCACGCAGGGCGCTGCGATGATCAGTCTGCCTCGAAGCCAGGTCGAAATGACCGAATGGGACATGCAGTGGCAGGACAAAATCACCAAGGTCGTCCGACGCGTGGCCAAGGACCTGATCGCCAATGACGAGGCCGAGATCAGCGACGTGGTCCGCCGTCGCCTGTTCGAGAACGTGGGGGGCGACCGCATCCGCAAGAAGGTATCCAAGGTGTATGCAGACTGGTGCTTCGAGCGGCGCGCGCAGCTTCCGCCGGAGTGGACGGCGGTCGATAGCGCCACGACCGAGGCCAAGGCCAGGGAGTATCTGCGAGGCCGCTTCGAGACCTGCTATCCGTTCCATCCGGCAACCCTCTCCGTATTCCAGCGGAAATGGCAGGCGCTCCCGCAGTACCAGCAGACGCGAGGCACGCTCGCCATGCTCGCGCAATGGATTTCATGGGCGTACAAGGAAGGATTCACCACGGCGCGCACGGAACCTCTCATCACGCTTGGCTCTGCGCCAATGGAGGTCCCGGATTTCCGCAGCGTGATGCTGGGGCAACTCGGGGAATCCCGTCTCGTGGCTGCCATTGATTCGGACATTTCCGGAGCGCAGTCGCATGCACGTGCCCTCGATGTCGACACCAAGGGCGTTCTCCGTAATATTCATCGCCGGGTCGCCACCACGATTCTCTTCGAGTCGTCCGGGGGGCAAATTGACAAGATGGCGCACCTGCCCGAATTGCGATTCGCGCTCGGTGAGCCGAAGGTGGATACGACCTCCGTGGACAACGCCGCGTTTGCGCTGGAAGACAAATCGTATTTCATCCGTCGCGTGGGATCGGACGGCTTTAAAATAAGCCACCAGCCGACGATGAAGAAGGTCGTGAGCGACCGGCGTGCCTCTCTCGATGAAGACACCGAAATCAAGCCCGCCATGAGATTGCTTGCCCAGAAGGAGTTCGACAGGGGCGCGAGCATCCCCATCGTTCCCTTCCCCGTCGATGGGTCATCCGTGCAGGACACGCCGAGGCTCACGCTCGTGATGGTCGATCCCGAGTCCGAATGGACGGGAAGCGGAACGCTTCGCGAGCAGACCGCGGAATGGACCAGGCAACGCGGCAAGGCGCCAAGGTTGTACCCCGGCTCGCTTGTCTGGTGTCTCAAGAAGCCGGGACGCGACCTCCGCGACAAGGTGGAGCTCTGGCTGGCCTGGAAGCGTGTGGTGAAGGAGATTGCGGAGGGAACCCTGGGCGGCGATTTCGACCGCGCTGACCGAGCGGACATACAGTCCAAGGTTTCGGACGCCGAGGAGGCGGCCAAGGATGAGGTGTGGGGTGGCTACCGTTTCGTGGTCATCGCAGACAGCCAGGAGCCGGATGGGCTGAAGACCATCGACCTCGGCGCAGGACATTCCAGCGGTGGTGAGACGCTCTGCGGACGCGTTATCACCGCACTGAAGTCTCAAGCCCTTCTCAACGAGTCCGTGGGCGCAGGTTACATCGAGCGCAACTGGCCTCCTGCCCTGAAGGAATCCGGCGCGTGGCCCATGGCAAGCCTCCGGCAAAGCTTCCTCAACGGGTCGCTGACCCGCCTGCTCGATCCGGACACCACACTGCGCGGCAAGATCGTTGAGTTTGTCTCCAAGGGCGACTTCGGGCTGGCTTCAGGCCAGAAGCCCGACGGCACTTATGAGCGGGTATGGTTCGATGAGTTGCTCGGGGCTGACGAGGTAGCCTTTGAATCGGGTGTGTTTCTTCTCTTGAAGTCAAAGGCTAATTTGCTGAAGACCGTGCCGGAACCGGGGGCTGAGCCTGGCCCTGCTCCTGGACCTGAACCCATGCCTGCCGGGGGGCCCGGCGAGCCTATCCCAGGTCCCGGTCCCGAACCGGAACCAGAACCTACGCCTGGAGGGGGAACACGGACGTTCCAGATTTCCGGCGATATCCCACCGGAGGTTTGGAACCGGCTGGGAACGAAGCTCTTGCCGAAGTTGCGCGGTGGTTCGGATTTCAAGATAGGAATCAACTTTTCGGTCACGGTCGAAAGCGGCGTTGCTCAGAGCTTCCAAGCGGATTTGAAGCAGATTCTTGACGACCTTGGACTGGTTGATCGTGTGCGGGTTGAAACGACAGGAGAGAGATCTTCGTGATCAGAATTTGCGGGACATCCATAAGCATATAAACAACTTTCTGAAACCTCTTTGACAGGGACTTACGAGACGCCGGTGAAATATTGACATTTAAAAACTTTATGTGTGTAGAATTGTAATAAAACCTGAACTTATAAGGGCTTCCACCATGACAGGGTCCATACTTTCTTATCACCAAGCAGATTCGAAAAGGCTCCTGTGCGAAATTAGTCTTAAAAAGCTTCTTCCTGCCCCAAAAGAACGAAACAGAGTTGATAAAAACTGGAACGACTTTCTCGAATCGGATCAGTGTAACAAAGAAATATTTGAGAAAAAACTCATCGAGGAGGCGATGCGGTAATGAGCAAGGATCTGACAACCATTGAGGGCGCCAATTCCGGCAAGGGACAATTTCTCGTCTATGAAGCAGAAGACGGCAGGGTCAAAATCGACGTGCGCCTGTCTGACGAGACGGTCTGGCTGACCCAACAGCTTATGTCCGATCTGTTCCAGACAACCAAACAGAACATCGGACAGCACCTGAAAAATATCTTTTCGGAAGGTGAGTTGTTTGAAGATTCAGTTGTAAAGAAATTCTTTACAACTGCCGCGGATGGGAAAAAGTACAAGACAAACTTTTACAATCTGGATGCCATTATCTCCGTAGGCTACCGTGTAAAAAGTCATGTGGCCACCCGCTTCCGTATCTGGGCTACCCAGCGCCTGCGCGAATATATCATTAAGGGCTTTGTGCTGGATGATGAGCGCCTGAAAAATCCTGATCAGCCCTTCGACTATTTTGATGAACTGATCCGCCGCATCCAGGATATCCGCACATCGGAACGGCGCTTTTATCAGAAAATCGCCGATATCTACGCCACCAGCATCAATTACGATCCTACGCTGGAGATCAGCATCGAATTTTTCAAGACCGTCCAGAATAAAATGCATTGGGCCATCAGCGGCATGACCGCGGCGGAAATTATCCATGAACGGGCAGATGGCGACAAAACCCACATGGGGCTAACCAATTGGCGCGGTGCCAAGGTTCGCAAACAGGATGTGACCATCGCCAAAAATTATCTCACTGAAAAGGAACTGCTGGCCTTAAACAACCTGGTGGAGCAGTACCTGATCTTCGCCGAGGGTCAGGCCATGCGCCGCATCCCCATGCACATGGCCGACTGGATTAAGAAGCTGGATGCCTTCATGACACTCAATGAACGTGAGATTCTCACCCATGCCGGCAGGATTTCACATGAAATGGCCAAGGAGATGGCTGAAGCTGAATACGAAAAGTTTAACCAAAGTCGGATTTCGCAAAAAGACCGCATGGAAGGTGATTTTGAAAAAACCATCAAGCAACTAACGGACGGCAAGCGGGGGAAGAAGAAATGAACCTATCCGGTGAGGACAAACAACTGCTTGATGGGGTTTGCGATAAAGGGTAATGACCTTACATATTCAAATAACTCAAGTTTCCAGGTGAAGTGGGGGACGCCCTTTAGTTTTCCAGTTTAACGACCGCTAAGCATGCAGCCGTGATCCAACAAGCCGTCAATACCTGGATTTCGGATATCAGAGCGCGTCATAGGGCCGACCGGAGCATCATTGTCATCCGCTTAAACCGCCTTGGCTGGACCCAGGAGTAGATCGCGCAGGTGGCTGGGATGATCCAGGGCAGGGTTGTTGATGACCGCCAATATGGAGGGTGGCTCAAATTATTAATAATACCAATTTTGGTGAAATTAATAATTTAATCTCCCAGGGATTTACGTTGTTGAAATTATTGAATAACTGTTGTTATCTTTAGGTTTGCGGGACATCCACAAGCCCTGCGGTTGCACCGATTGAGCATCCCTCAAGAGCGAATTACCCAAAGTCTTGGCATATCCCAGCAGGTCATTTCACACCATTTACAAAAAATGCTCACGCGAGCATTTTTTGTAAATGCCGAATTAAAGCAAGGCTTCACCACCGCCCAGATAGCTGTGTTATCGGGGATGTTGTTGAAATTGTTGAATAACTACGGCAAGCGCATTATCTGATAGAAATGGATAATGCTAAAACATAATCGATTTTATGCCACGGCAGGTCAGATTGGATGCTCCGGGAACGCTTCATCACGTGACTATTGGGGGGATTTAAAAAAAGGAGATCGTATCTGCAACACGTATCTTCAGCGTCACCCGCCAGCTCCGTTGCAGCCGGGATGAGACACAGCTTTCGCTCGATATGGCCATCTTTATCAACGGTCTGCCGTTTGCCGTGCTGGATCAATACCTGCGGTAAAGCGCCGCGTTTGATGCCGCCGTTTCAGCTGCTGGAGGTCTTTTCCCTGACAATAAATCCTGAAGTTCCTACATAGACCGTGTAGGTTTTATTATCATTTAGGTTTTGAAAAGAAGCGTTTCCATAAACCGTGCTGACAAGCGGCATCCGCTGTCCGAACTGATAAAGATAACGCCAAAGGGGATTGCTTTCCTGCGCCACTAATGAATGAACGGAGCGAAGCTTGTTTAACTCGGCCTCAACATCTAAATAGCGGCCTCGTAGCCGAGTCAGTCGGTAGCGGGTCGATAATCCCAGGAAATTCAGCCAATTTTGCCATTTTAATATGTCACCTTCGATCATCCATTGGTCGCCGTTGATAAAAAGGTAGCGTGTATTTTGGGACTGAATCAAAGTGAGATGCACCAGTCCTGCAGGGCTGGTTTTGCCCCAGTTCAGGTTTTCAGTTCGAATAACGGCTACCGGGTTTTCCAACGTAAAGGCATGGTAGGCGCGCAAAAAGGCACCGAGAAACAAGAGCATGCCGAAGCAAGAGGTCCAAACAATTATGAGCAACAGTTTGACCATGCCGGAGAGGAGCTTTGGGGAGGTTCGTCGTTTTTTGGAAAATAGGCGAATAATCCAGCGGATTCGGCGGTATGCAAAGAAAATAACAGCCAAAAGTCCCACAAAAAGACCTGCAGTCGCCGCATACAGAAGATAATCAGGATTCAAATCTGATCTAGGGGACGTTCCTTCATATATTGATATGATCAAAGACCACGGGGACGCCATGTCATAGGGGTCGTCCGCGATCAATCGGAATCAGTGTCCGCAATCAATCGGAATCGTGTGTATTGGGGGACGTACATCAGTTTATAAGTTGTTTGGAGGAGTTCCGCCCTTTTGTCGACGATCAAATTAAAGTCATGAATTTTTTCCTGCAAAACTTCATAAACCAATGATATTAAAAATCTTTTAACCATTCTTCTTTTGACCCTGTTTCATCCATCTGCTATACAATAGGCAATCCAGCAACCCACATACAGTTTATAGGAGGCCAAAATGAAACGCCTTGCCTTTTGCCTTGTGGTTGTAATGGTCTGGTTAACCCATTTCACCCCACCCCCTGCCTTATCCGCTCAGGAACGTCGCATTGCCCTTGTGATCGGTAACGGTGCTTATAAATCAGATCCACTTAGAAATCCTGTGAATGATGCTACTGATATAGCGGGTGCTCTTGAAGGACTCGGCTTTTCAGTATCACTTAAAACTGACGCTGATCAGCGGAATATGAAACAAGCTATACGTGCATTTGGAAAGCATCTGCGAAAAGGTGGCGTAGGATTATTCTATTTCGTCGGGCATGGGGTTCAGGTGAGGGGAATCAATTATTTGATACCGATCGGTGCTCAAATTGAAACGGAGCCTGACGTTGAATACGAGGCGGTTGATGCCGGTCGTGTGCTTGCACAGATGGAGGATGCTGGAAATAGTCTGAATATCATCATACTTGATGCCTGCCGAGACAATCCCTTTGCTCGAAGTTTCAGATCAAGCAGCAGAGGCTTGGCTAAGATGGATGCACCAACAGGTTCGATACTGGCATATGCTACTGCCCCGGGCTCAATAGCGTCCGATGGACCTGGCCGGAACGGTCTGTACACATCGGTTTTTTTGAAACACATGATGACACCCGGACTTGAAATTGGTCATTTGTTTAGGCAAGTCCGTATCGATGTGCTGAGCTTGTCCGGGAAAAAGCAGGTGCCCTGGGAAGCGTCATCATTAACTGGTGATTTCTATTTCAATAGCGGCAGGGGAATAACGGTGGTCCCAAAACAGCCCGTAAAGAAAGCACCGAAATATGCCGCTATTTCTCCAGATGCGACCAAACCCAAAGCGATTAAAAGGAAAAAAATCAAAAACAGCCTTAGCATGGAATTTGTTTACATAAAGCCAGATACTTTTATGATGGGAAGCCCGTCAAATGAAAAGTATCGATTCGATAATGAGAAACAGCATCAGGTGACACTTACCCATGGCTTTTACATGCAGACGACCGAAGTGACTCAGAGACAATGGAAGGCGGTGATGGGTACTCGTCCTTGGGTTGGAAAAGAATACAAAGTTAAAGAGGGCGATAATTATCCTGCAGTTTATATTTCGTGGGACGATTGCCAGGTATTTATAAAAAAAATAAACCAAATGGAAGGTGGCGATAAATATCGCTTGCCAACAGAAGCTGAACGGGAATACGCCGGCCGGGCGGGAACAACAACTTGGAGACTATACGTGGTATGGTGGCAATTCGGGAAATCGAACTCATCCGGTGGCACAAAAAAAATCCAACTCCTGGGGACTGTACGACATGTTCGGTAATGTGGGGGAGTGGTGCCATGATTGGTATGGGGATTATCCATCGGGTTCTGTTACCGATCCCAAAGGTCCATCGAGCGGCTCGCTCCGGGTCCGCCGCGGCAGCTACCTGGGTTTCCGCCTCCTGAGGACAAATTAGAAGCGTGGGGTCAAACCTTGGGTAACCTGGCAATGGTTGCTTGTTGAGGGGGGAATTGCCAAGGTACATAAGCCCCCCTGGGTAAGGTTTGAAAAGTGAAGTGGGGGACGTCCTTTAGTTTTCCAGTTTAACGACCGCTAAGCATACAGCCGTGATCCAACAAACCGTCAATACCTGGATTTCGGATATCAGAGCGCGTCAAAGGGCCGGCCGGAGCATCATTGTCATCCGCTTAAACCGCCTTGGCTGGGCCCAAGAGTAGATCGTGCAGGTGGTTGGGATGATCCAGGGCAGGGTTGTTGATGACCGCTAATATGGAGGGTGGCTCAAATTGTTAATAATACCAATTTTGGTGAAATTAATAATTTAATCTCCCAGGGATTTACGTTGTTGAAATTATTGAATAACTGTTGTTATCTTTAGGTTTGCGGGACATCCACAAGCCCTGCGGTTGCACCGATTGAGCATCCCTCAAGAGCGAATTACCCAAAGTCTTGGCATATCCCAGCAGGTCATTTCACACCATTTACAAAAAATGCTCACGTGAGCATTTTTTGTAAATACTGAATTAAAGCAAGGCTTCACCGCCGCCCAGGTAGCTGTGTTATCGGGGCCATTGTTGAAAAATCCACCGGGGTCAGGGCTTCATTCTGACAGAATTTACTAAAGAGTGAAGAATGAAGACCTTCCCCCCGGTTATTATTAGGCAAACTGGACTCAATCAGGCGAAATGGGCAGGGAGGATATGAAATATTAGATAAAGCGAAGACGACTTCCTATAATTTTATGGGAAGTGTTCAAGATATCTTTAAAAAACTTCCCAAACCATTGGAATGGCGGTCTTTTTACTCCAATGACCTGCCTTTGATAGTGGACATTTGCAAAGAGGTCAAGGATGCCTCAATTCAACATAACCTGAACAAATCCCAGACCAAAGCACTGGCAAAACTTAATTCGGCTTCAAAGAACGAATTTCAACGAAATGTCAATCGACAGCTTTCATCAGAGAAGGTTGAACCGCAACAGCGAGCGCATTCACAACCATTTATCAATAATGCCAGAGTTGGCAATTCTGATAAATACCGATCTGGCTGAAACCGGCCGGCAAGAAAACAATAAAAAAATATTCGATGCCGCCGTTTCAGCTGCTGGAGGTCTTTTCCCTGACAATAAATCCTGAAGTTCCTACATAGACCGTGTAGGTTTTATTATCATTTAGGTTTTGAAAAGAAGCGTTTCCATAAACCGTGCTGACAAGCGGCATCCGCTGTCCGAACTGATAAAGATGACGCCAAAGAGGATTGCTTTCCTGCGCCACTAATGAATGAACGGAGCGAGGCTTATTTAACTCGGCCTCAACATTTAAATAGCGGCCCCGTAACCGAGTCAGTCGGTAGCGGGTCGATAATCCCAGGAAATTAAGCCAATTTTGCCACTTTAAAATGTCACCTTCGATCATCCATTGATCGCCGTTGATAATAAGATGGCGTGTATTTTGGGATTGAAATAGAGTGAGATGCACCAAACCTGCAGGGTTGGTTTTGCCCCGGTTCAGGTTTTCAGTTCGAATAACGGCTACCGGGTTTTCCAACGTAAAGGCATGGTAGGCGCGCAAAAAGGCACCGAGAAACAAGAGCATGCCGAAGCAGGAAGTCCAAACGAGAACAATTAATAGTTTGACCAGACTGGAGAGCAGCTTGGGCGAGGTTCTTTTTTCCCTGGAAAATATTCGAATAATCCAGCGAATCCGTCGATAGGCAAAATAGATAATTGCCAAAAGCCCTATAAAGAGGCCTGCCGCGCCTCCATACAGAAGATAGTCCGGATTAAAATCTGCAAACGAAATGGGCATTGTCATATTATAGCGCTAAATAGAATACTTATGATAACGCTAAAATATATGTTTCGACGCATATAATCAATATACAAAATCAAGCGGGACGATTTTGGCCCCTATCCGAGCCCCGTATAACACGGGGCTCGGCCGGGCGATTTAAAGCGGAATCCGATTCAATTTTTTACGCAAGCCGCTGATCATTTCATTTTTCTGGTTTTCATCCAGAATATTGTAGAAGTCTACAAAATAATCGATATGGCTTTGTATCCGATCGGGCATGCGGGATAATCCCCCTTTTACCAGATCCGCCACAGCGTTTATGTCCGGGTTCGACCGATTGATTTCATTGCGGAGATCAGAGAAGAAATTTTTGCGAGTTTCTTTCATCTGTTTTAGGTCTGATTTTAATTTCTCCCGAAGCGTGTTATAATCGTTTTTCTGGGTTGAGGTCAGATTTAACTCTTTGACATGGCGGTCCATCTTTCGCAAAACGTGTTCGCTGAAGTCTTTGTTACGAAATTTTTGCCGCCAGCCGCAGTCATAGTTTTCTGAGTCCTGTTGCTGAGAGAGCCGACTGCACCCGCCAAACACAGCGAGCATCAACAAGGCCAGGCCGGGGATGAGATATGTTTTAGATTTCATTTTCCTCCTCCTTTCTATTTTGTATGATATTAAAACCGATTCCAGTTTGAGTTTAATATAAATACAATTTGTTAAGGATGTTTTTTCCATTTGTAAAAAAATGTTAAGGCGGTGTAAAAAAGTGTAGAAGCCGTCTCAAAAATGTCTTTTGGCCTAATTTCTGCGTTGGGTTTGGGTTTTAACTCCTCGAAATACTACAGTATTACTCCGGGTTAAAACCCAAATCCGCCTTGACCTTAAACCCAAATCCTATTTTTGAGATGGCTTCTAGCTGAGGACAGGAAAGTGGAGCAATTATGCGCAATAAGGTTTTACTTGTAGATGATGATGACAAACTTCGGAATCTTGTAACTGAATATCTGGAGGGATTTGGGTTTCAAGTCAATGCGTTCCCTGACGGCCGAAAGGTTTTGCAAACGCTTGAAACGGAGTTACCCGATATCGTCATTTTAGATATTATGCTGCCCGGACAGGATGGATTGGATATACTGAGGGCGATCCGTTTAAAATTCGAAGTCCCTGTGATCATGCTGACCGCCAAAGGCGATGACGCCGATCGGATTGTGGGACTGGAACTGGGAGCCGACGACTATATCCCCAAACCCTTCAATCCGCGAGAATTACTGGCCAGGATGAAGGCCGTCACGCGCAGACTAGTGCTTCAGGAAAAGATCGGGGCTTCTAAAACAGCGAGCATCGCCGATGAAGGTATGCACCGCCAACTCAAGGCGATTCTCAGTGCCGATGTAAAAGGCTACAGCCGTTTGATGTCCGAGGACGAAATGTCGACTATCGCAAGATTAAAGAGTTGCCGCGAGCTCATTTCCGCTCAAGTTGGGCGACATACGGGGCGGATCGTTGACTCTCCCGGAGATAATATTCTGGCTGAATTCGGGAGTGTCGTAAATGCGGTTGAGTGTGCCATCGCGACTCAGAAAGAACTTCGAAATCGCAACGCCGCAGTTCCCGATTATCGTAAAATGGAGTACCGCATCGGTATCAACCTTGGAGATGTGATTGTTGAGAAGGGGAGGATTTATGGTGATGGGGTCAACATTGCCGCCCGTTTAGAAGGTTTGGCGGAAGCAGGTGGTGTGTGTGTTTCCGGGACAGTGTATGATCAAATCGAGAGCAAGCTGTTATTCACATATGAATTTTTAGGTGAGAAAGAGGTTAAAAATATTCGCAAGCCAATAAGGGTATATCGGATAAAGTTGATGGCGTCGTAAAAAGTCCCATCTACTGCGTTGTAGTATTTTTTCAGACACTCGGCATACTACATGTATAGCCTCGTCCCTGAAAAAACACTACGCCTTGCATATGAACCTTTTTACTTAGCCATCTATAATTGAATTAGCGACTTTTTACGGTTTCATCAAAGTTGAGTTCGTAACTTACGAGATCATCACTATTAGCCCGTTTTGTTAAAAAATGTTAAGAAACGTAAAAGTATGTAAAAACATGTGACATATATGGCTGAAAGGGTTTTAATCGTAGACGACGATGAAAAGTTGCGCAAGCTTCTCAGTGAATATCTGGAAGGCTACGGATATGCCATTTTAACCCTGGCCGAAGGATCCCATGTTATGGCGACCATTAAGGCAAATCAGCCTGATATTGTCATTCTGGATATCATGCTGCCGCATAAAAATGGTCTGGAAGTACTCCAGGATATCCGAGGTGAATCCAAGCTGCCGGTGATCATGCTGACCGCCAAAGGCGAGGATGCGGATCGGATCGTGGGCTTGGAGATGGGCGCCGATGATTATCTGCCAAAACCCTTCAATCCCAGAGAACTGCTGGCCCGCATAAAGGCCGTATTGCGACGGGCGGTCCCAGATCAAATATCTGCCATACAGAGGGATGAAAACATATATATTAAGGCGGGCGGTCTGGTTTTAAACAAGGCCAAACAGGCCCTTATGGTCGAAGATATGGAGGTTGAATTATCCTCCACTGAATACAAGCTGATGAAGGCCTTAATGGAGCATCCGAACAGGGTCCTGACTCGGGACCAGCTTATGAACCTGACACATGGACGAGACTTTATGGCTTTTGATCGGAGTGTGGATGTCCACATCAGCAAATTAAGGGCCAAACTGGAAGTCGATCCGAGTTCACCGAAGGTTATCAAAACCGTATGGGGAACCGGGTATATGTTTGTGGATACACCATGAAAATCGGAAAATTATATCTCAAGATTTTTTTATCTTTTCTCGGTATTCTCGTCATCACGGAGATTGTTATCTTTGGGCTCTTTATTGTTTTTTCGGGTCGACACTTTAAATCTCGTTTCGAGGAGTATACGGCTGCCAAAGTTCTGATGGTCAAAGAGGTGGTGGAAGACAAGATTCGTTCTGCCCCGGGCGTAACTGTTGCTCAAAATCAACCTTTGCAAAAATTTGTTTCACAGTTTGGAGGAATTCTTGGGGCCAAGGTCTGGCTGGAAAGCGCTGACGGAAAATCAACCCTCCAATCTTTTGAAGGGCCGATCCCTGCCAAATCGGAGCGTCTTACCCGAAAGCCGGCCAAAGACTATGGCAACTTTAAACTGTACCATGGCTTCGGCCGCCATTTCAGTTTTTATGCGATTATCCCGGTAGAATTTTCCGCTAAAAAAATGGGAAGTGTGCATGTCCTTTTCGCCAAAGGGGGTCCGACCGGCCACGAAGGCGGATTTGCCCTGGGATTGGCGATTATTGGCTTGATCATTGCGCTGCTGGTGATTCCGGTTTCACGGCTTATAACAAGACCCTTAAAGGAACTCAATCATACCGCCCTCGAAATTGCCGAAGGAGACCTGTCTCATCGTGCGGTTGTTAAGAGCTGTGATGAGATCGGTGAATTGGGCCAATCCTTTAACCACATGGCCGACCGATTGGAACGAATGATCCGCGGCGGACGGGAGCTTACGGCGAACATCTCCCATGAACTGCGGACACCTCTGGCCAGAATGCGTATTGCTGAGGAACTGCTTAGGCAAAAGATAAAGAAGGAGAATTATACCGATTGGGATCGGCACCTGAATGACATTGGTGAAGATATCGTAGAGTTGGACCGTCTGATCGGACAAATCCTGGACCTTTCGAAACTCGACTTACATGAAACAAAGCTAAAACAAGAATCTCTTGAAATAGCACGGGTTTTAAGTGGACTTGTAAAAAGACTTGAATCCGCTGTCGCTCAAAAAGAAATAAGGCTGCAAACAGATCTGGCATCTCCTGTGCCGTATCGAGGTGATAAAGAAGCCCTGAAAATGGCGATATCCAATATCCTCAATAACGCGGTAAAATTTGCCCCGCATCAGGGTGAGATAAAAGTTCATATGGATTCAACTGAGGAGAGTATACATATTAATATTGCGAACACCTTTGAAACGCTATCCGAAAAAAATCTGGAGATGATATTTGAACCCTTTTACCGGGTGGAGGGTTCCCGGACCGAAGGGTCGGGATTGGGCCTGTCGATTGCCAAAAAGATTATTGAAAAACACGGAGGGACGATTGAGGCCCGCAACACTCCGCTAGGGATTCAACTTGGGATTCAGCTCCCCAGGGTGTAAATGGAAAAGCTTTTAGCGGCTATTTAGAAGCTCCCTCAGATCCGACGGCGGAATCTGCGCCTCGTTGCGACAAGCTTCGGGAATGCGCTTGCTATTGTGGTTCAAGGGGAGATTTTTTAATCAGTTCTTTGATGCCAGAGGAGGCCAGCTCGCTGGCGGTCAGCCATTTTGCCCCTCTCTCGAAGAACAGCCCAATGCGTAGGAGATTCTCCAAAAGAGAGCGCTGGGTTTCTTCAAATTTCGCCATCCACAGCACTTTCCCGCCAGGCACATCAAATAAGTAGATCGCAAAAGCGACCGACGCCGGGCTTTGGATACCGATGGCGCTGCCAACCCTTTCTTTGAAGCGCCAAATGTTTCCCGCGAAAATGAGAGGGGCACCCAAAGTCTGGCCTGTTTTGAGGGCAACAGTCTGTATGGTATCCTTTGTCGTATCATGACGGGCCTGTGCGGCGGTTTCCATTACCTTGGAAAGCGGAATAAGCTTTTCGTCATAGTGATTTTGAAGGGATCTGTTAAAAAGTTCAGTCAGAATTTTGGCCGATCCGTGAGGCACGGTTTGGGGGTTATAAGAAAGCTGGGATATGGGTATGTTCAAAGTTTCACTTAACCGGGAACCGTACATCCCCTTAAAAAAAGGCATTACCGCAATCTTTTCCACGCTGACGGGAGGTGTGCCGGACTCGGTTTGAGCAGTGATGTGCCCGGGATTAAAGCCTATCGTCAAAAAAAACAAAAGCATCCATCCAAGTACCAAGCGATTTGGCATTGTTTTGTTCTTCATATTAAATCCCTTTTCAAGGTTTACAAAGCTAAAATAATGATAGCATTTCTTTGCTCAATAATCAATAAAATCAAAATTCCAGCTTGAAAGGAACGATACTGTATCTTATCATCTTTATATTGTTAGAGATTAAAATCGCATTTTTCTTCACATTAATTGTATTATACCAATGGGGCGACAATCTATGAGTAAGCATTCACACAATTTTGTCGAAAATTACACCGGCTTGGTGGGGTTCGGGGCCGATCGGGAAATTGATGAGAACACGATCGTTTATTATCTGCAAAAATTTTCCGATGACCAGCTCATGCAAAAACTGATAAAGTGCATGACCGACGAGGATCTTTCAGAAATATTTGACATGATCAATCGAATTCTTAAGCAACATTTGACCGAAGCCGAGTATCATCAACTTTTTTTAAAAGACGATTAAAGATCAGCAAAGGGAGGCAGCATATGCTCACGGAAAGGCATTTAGACCGCTATGGCGATATTCTTTTGTGGGGGCTCAAAACAGCGCGAACAGGGCGTTTCAGAAAAGGCGATATTGTGTTGATTCGATTTAATCGGTCTGCCCTGCGACTGGCTGAAATTCTCCAGGCCAAACTCCTAAAAATGGGTATTCATCCGGTTTTGCGGAGCACTGTATCGGAAACGATGGAACATGATTTTTATCAATTGGCCAACAACCAGCAGCTGGTGTTTCAGACGCCTGGTGACAGAGAGCTCTACAATCATCTGAACGGCAATATTTTTCTGCATGCGCCTGAATCAATTACCCACCTGCGCAACATCGATCCCAAAAGGATCGGCAAAACGGCGGTCGCCCAAAAATATTTAAAAGATATTCTTTTTCAGCGTGAGGAAAAAGGTGGTCTGGGGTGGACGCTCTGTATGCTTCCCACCCAAGAACTGGCTAAACAGGCCAAACTGTCGATGCAGGACTACGCGCAGCAGATCGTCAAGGCCTGTTTTCTAAATAAGCGGTCACCGGTGGCCCATTGGCAGAAAATCTACAAGGATGCTCTGGGAATAAAAAAATGGCTCAACCAAATGAAGGTAAAGGCCTATCATATCGAGTCTAAAAAGATAGATCTCATTATTACTCCGGGCGATAGGCGACGCTGGATAGGCATCTCCGGGCATAACATCCCCAGTTTTGAGCTCTTTATGTCACCGGATTGGCGGGGTACCAAAGGTGTGTATTATGCCGATCAGCCTTCCTTTCGAAGCGGGAATTATGTCAACGGCGTTCGGCTGGAATTCAAACAGGGCAACGTTGTCAACGTAGAAGCCCAAGAAGGGGAAGACTTTACCAGGAAGCAGCTGGCCATGGACAAAGGGGCCAACAAAGTGGGTGAATTTTCTTTGACCGATAAACGATTTTCAAGGATTGACAAGTTTATGGCCAACACCCTCTATGATGAAAATTATGGCGGCCGTTTCGGAAACTGTCATTTGGCATTGGGTTCTTCATACACGGATACCTATGCCGGGGATCCAAAACGCTTAAGCCGAGAACGAAAACGAAAACTCGGGTTTAATGACTCGCCACTTCACTGGGACTTGGTGAACACTGAGAAAAAGCGGGTCACGGCGCATCTTTCAAACGGAAAGAAGGTTGCCGTTTATGAGAATGGGAAATTCGCCTGTTGAGTTCATTTAACGGTTTTTATTTCGACTTCAACCGGTTGGCAGGTGGGGCATATGTGAGTGCTGCGTTGTCCGACAATAATACGCTGGATGGGTGTTCGACAGCGGAGACAGGGGGTGCCGGTTTTGCGAAAGACCATCAATCGGTCACGATTGCGACCCTGCCGACGACCGATGGAATAAAAGTTTGTTTGACCGGAACCGAGGGTCGTGCCGAGATTTTCGATGCCTCTCCGAAGAATTTTGCGAATGGCACGGTGCAGGGCCCGAATTTCACTTTTTGTGAGCGAGGGAGATTTCCGCAACGGGTGAATACCGGCATCCCAAAGCGCCTCGTCTACATAGATGTTCCCCAACCCGGCAATGAAGGTTTGGTCGAGAAGCAAGGATTTTAACATTCTATTTTTGCCAAGTAATTTCCGGTCCAGAGCTCTGGCCGTAAATTCCTTTCCCAAGGGTTCCGGTCCTAAGGCCCCCAAATTAGCCTCAGTTGTATCCACCAGGTAAAACCGACCGAATTTGCGCGTATCATGATAGCGGAGTTGGAGATCGTTGTCTAGATGAAGAATCACATGCTGGTGCTTTGTCCGTTTTTCATCCGCTGCTGTCAGATGGAAACGTCCGGTCATGCGCAGATGCACCAATAGAAACCCGCCATCAACCATCACAAATACGATCCATTTTCCCCGGCGGCGGATGGCGGATATTTCGCGTCCGGCCATTTGACGGCAGAAGATCCTGGGTGACAGATTCGCCACCGAACGGGGCCAATACAGGCGGGCTTTTGTGATCGTGGTACCGACGATACCGGCAGCGTTGAGGTCATCCACAATCGTTTGAACTTCGGGCAATTCAGGCATAAAACGCTTATTCCACGGCAAATCGGTCGCTATTTTGTTCCAAAAATCTTGTCTCCGGCATCCCCCAGACCGGGCAGGATATAACCGATATGGTTTAGCTTTTCATCAATTGCTGCCGTAAAAACTTCCACATCCGGATGTTCTTTTTCAATGCGATCGATCCCTTCGGGCGCTGCAACCAGAAAGATGCCTTTGATTGTTTTGCAACCAGCCCTTTTGATCAGATCGATAGTCGCACACAGAGATCCGCCGGTAGCCAGCATGGGGTCGAGTATAAGCGCAATGCGCTCTTCCATATTGCTGGTCATTTTGACATAATACTCAACCGGTTCCAGGGTTTCCTCATTGCGGTATAGACCGACAACACTGACCTTGGCAGACGGTATCAAGTCGTGAACACCACCCATCATCCCCAGACCCGCTCTTAAAATCGGTACCAGGGTAATCTTTTTGCCTTTGATCAGTTCCACTCTCACCGGTCCGGCCCAACCTTCGACATTACGGATTTCAGTCTCTAAATTTTTAGTGGCTTCATAGGTCAACAGCCGGGCGACTTCTGAAGAAAGCTCCCGGAAGTCCTTGGTTGAGATCTCTTTTTTGCGCATGATTCCCAATTTGTGCTGCACTAAGGGGTGTTTTACGACGGTTACAGGCATGCTGACCTCCTTTCTTGGGTAGGGTTAAAGGGTGAGGTTTTCGGGATGAAACAACGGTGTGGGTCCTATATGCCAATCCGGAATAGGTGTCAAGCGTGATGAGGGAAACATCTGTACAAAAAAGGGGCCCTTGCAAGTGGTCCGCAAAGACTTCAAGCCAAGGAGATGCAGGCTCGTACCTATTGGTTGTGTTCTATCTTTTAATTTGTTAGCGTGCGCCGAGGTTTGAAGATCCTAAATTGAGTGTAATTTGTCTTTGGGAAGGAGATAAGCAGCTATGGCTGAAGATCAGAAGCATGAAGTTGAATTTAGCGTCAATCGGCAGAATCTTTACCGCGAAGAATCTTTCACGGATATGAAAGTCGCCTCCATTCGGCGACTTACACCGGTCAAACCAGACGGATCGGAAGATAAATCCCGTAAAGCCATTTTTGTGGGTCAAACCAGTCTAGTCACCCCAAACGGACCCGTGCCGATTCAAACGATTATCGAGGCCCGGCAGCTACAGCAGGCCATCAAGAAATTCCCCGAAGCCATGCAAAATGAAATGGAACGGCTGGTGGAGGAGATGAAGAAATTAAAACAGGAAAAAGAATCTCGAATTATTGTCCCAGGGAGATAACGCTGCCAGCCTGATATCAATGCAAATAGGGGCAAGGTGGATATTATGATTCACAAAAGCATAACGGCTGATTTTTGCGGCCAGGCGCGTGAACCTCAAATCGACCCAACGGCTTTTGTTCATCCCCAGGCGGCGGTCATCGGTCATGTCCATATCGGAAAACAGGTGATGATTGCCCCCTTTGCCAGCGTGCGGGGGGATGAAGGGCAGCCCATTTTGGTGGGTGATGACTCGAATGTTCAGGACGGCGTCGTTATTCATGCTCTTGAAACCGAGCACAAGGGCGAACCGGTTGAGAAAAATATAGTCGATGTGGAAGGGCAAAAATTCGCTGTATTTATCGGCCGGCGGGTCTCCCTGGCACACCAGGCGCAGATACACGGCCCGGCCCTGATCGGAGACGACACGTTTATCGGAATGAAAGCTCTGGTTTTTCGGGCATCTGTCGGGAACGCGTGCGTGGTTGAACCCGGCTGTATTTTGATGGGAGTGTCGGTGGCCGCCGGCAGATATGTGCCGGCGGGGAGTGTTTTGAAAAGTCAAAAAGAGGTCGATGAACTACCCTTAATCGGCGATGACTATCCTTTTAAAGCGCTCAACCAGGGCGTGGTGCATGTCAACACAAGGCTGGCCGCCGGTTACAATAAGACGCAATTAAAGGTCACAGAGTAAAATTTTTTTTGACACGGTAATCAAAAAGATAAAATTTCGATTTCTGGCTGGTCGCCATGAATTTGCATGATCGAACGGTTGGGAAGGCTTTGCCACCTTTCAGCGCGCAGGTTGCCGGAATGAAGGCGCTCAGAACAAACAATAACGCTTCCGGGCCGGCGGTGGTAGTATAGTGTATAATAGTCCTCGTGCCGGGTATGATTGCGGATGGTAAATAAATCACGTCCGTTGCTCAGCAGGGCATTTACGGCGGTGTAATCCAACGTAATAGCGGCGGTGGCATCACGCAGTGTTTCACGATCCTTGCTTGAATCAGATTTGTTTAAAAGGTGGGTCAAGAAATAATGGAAAAGGTATTCGGTGTCGGAATTATCGGAAGACGGTTTTAGCGATCGATCGCGGGAAAGGCGTTCGGCATTAATTACAGTGCCATTGTGGATGAGGGCCCATCCCCGTGCAAAGAAGGGTTGTGTGTTGGCCAAAGTAACGGCAACTTTGGGGCTGGCCTTTCTTAGGTGACATAGAAAGATGTGCGGAGGATCGGCGATTGAATTAAGCGCAGCTTTAAATCCTTGAGATTGAAAAGCCGATCCGAGTTGACGGTCAATCGGAATCATGCCGGTTGTTCCCGGATTGGATCGGGCCATGCCCCACCCGTCATGGTGACCGGCCCGGGTGACCGGCGTGGGCGGTATTTTCCCGTATTGGGAAAGGCTCTGAAACTCAAAGACCAATTCATTAAAGAAGTCGACCTGACCATAAATACCGAGTAAACGGCACATCTTTTTCCCCTGTTTGTGCTGGAAAGCCATACTCCGCAGGCTTGTTAGCCTCGATGGTTTCGATTTTATTCAAAGGGATACGCTTTCTTCCGTTCTTCCCCCAGTGCCTGCATCAGGTCCATATCGGTGGGATATGCAAATGAAAGTTCATCTGATTTTTTGCGAGACACAGAGATCGATTCGGTTGGGCAGGTCGACACACACAATCCGCAGCCGATACAGCTCTCTTTCTTGATGTTGGCCGCGTCATTTTGGATGCGAATGGCATCCACCTGACATCGGTTGATACAGGTTTCACAAGCGCTGCAGGTTTCTTTATCCACGACGGCATAATAATTGGATTCGGCAATCACGCCCTGAGAGCCGTATGTCACACGAGCGGCCAGGGCTTTGCAGCAGCAGCCGCAGCAGTTGCAAATAAATATTTTGTTGTCAGCGTGGTTGGTGGAGAAGTGGACCAGTCCATCCTCTTCCGTTTTTTGCAATATCTCCAAGGCTTCGGCTTTGGAGATCTCGCGCGCCATGCCATTTTCAATATAATAATCGGCAGCCGGGCCAAAACTCATGCAGGCTTCCATTAGCTTATCGCACCCTTTGCCCAACATGGCGCTTTCTTTACGGCAGATGCACTCGGCCACCGCGAATCGGTCTTGAGTACCGATGATCTCAGAAATCTTTTCAAAAGGCTGAATTTCCGGGCTCCCCTCGATTTCTTTTTCAATCGGAATAACCCGGAAACCCTTGGTCTTGGCTTTTTGGCCAATGGGGGCCATCCCCTCTTTATAAAATTGCTCGTACAGTTTAATATTTTCGGGTGTTAAATTCTTTAATTGAAATTCCCAGATTCCGATCATCCAGGGTATCAGAAAATAATAAAATTTTTGCGGGGCTTCTTTATAGCGCAGAATTAATCCGCGTGTCGACATATCATACAGAATTTTGCCCAGCTCTTTTTCGTC
Organism: uncultured Desulfobacteraceae bacterium; assembly: GCA_964530095.1. Taxonomy (GTDB): domain Bacteria; phylum Desulfobacterota; class Desulfobacteria; order Desulfobacterales; family CAZHA01; genus CAZHAH01. The sequence goes on from CAZHAH010000013.1 coordinate 29,623, forward strand.
GCTCTTCATCCTGGCGGCAATGACCGAAACGGGTTCGGGCCAAGGGCGCAGCCAAAACATGATTTCGGCCTCGTCCGGCGTAAATAGATTTTTCAGTATTTCGATCTCAACGCCGCTCGCAGTTTTGGGAAACCCCTGTGGAAATTTATCGAGTCTTTCCCGCAGTCTTTCGTAGATGTCGTTCATGACAATCTCCTTTAATAGCAAAGGCGTTTTATTCGATTTTTTCGCAAATTGGATGACTATCTATTCCAGTGGGTCTTACGGGTGTTTCCCGTACGTGCAACGCGCGACTCCACCAAGAGGCAAAGCTCCTCAAACGCGATTCCGGTCGCCAGGATAACCGACTGCAGCGTCGGATCAAAGGGCGGGCAAAGTTCAACAAGGTCGGCGCCTATGAGATTCACACCGTGCAGGCAGCGCAGAAAATCACGTACTTCACGACCGGTTAATCCAAAAGGTTCCGGGAGGGTGGTGCCGGGCATTTGGGAACAGTCAAATACATCGGTGTCAATCGTCAGATAACAGGGTCCCTGGCCGACCACCGCAAGGGCTTCTTGGGCAATGGCCTGAGGTCCTTTTTCCTGGAACTCTTCAGCTAAAACCACCCGCATACCGCTTTCAAATGAAAAATCGCAGCGGGTCAGCCCACGACCGCGCAGGCCGATTTGGATTGTCCGTTCCGGGTCAATGACACCTTCCGTGGCCGCCAATTGAACCAACGAACCGTCGCTCACCCGGGTTCCGCCGAAATTGACACAGGTGTCACCATGTGCGTCCAAATGAATTAGCCCCAGCGGTTCATCACGCCCGAGCGCCTTGAGGATCGGATACGTAATGGTGTGTTCGCCACCCACCGTAAATGTCACGACATTTTCATCCTGGAAAGATGAATAGAGTTTGTATAACTCAGCGACATTGGCATTGAGGTTGTAGATATCCTTCTCGAACTCCACATTTCCCCAGTCGATGATACTACACATTTCAAAGGGGAGAATTTTAGTCCCGAAATGAAACGGATCCTTATGCAAAGACCATTCTCTTAATGCCTGCGGGCCGAGACGGGTTCCCGGCCGCGGATTGGGAACGCCGATATCCATCGGTACACCGATTAAGACAATATCGACGGCGGTTAGATCTTTGCCGTAGGGTGCTAAAAACATACCGTTGTCGCTGGTGCTGGTGTTGATGATCTTTAAACCCTCTCCCAAAGCGCGTTTATAAAAAGCGTCAACCTGTTCATTACGGCTGTCAAATAATTCCTTGTCGGCTAAACGACGATAGCGCTCCAATCGATCTTCACTGATTTTGGACATTTATATCCTCCTATGCATACCATGATGTTTAATAATGTAGACATTATATCGGTGATTGTGTCAAGAGGGGTGGCAGATATCTTAATCAACTATAGTTGACTTTGACATTACCGTGGAAGCCGGACCCAAATAATATTGTTTTTCTATGAAAGAGGGTATAAGGAGCAAAGAAATTTTGTTAGTTTGGATAAGATCCAATTTTGAAAAGGAGGAAGGCCATGGATAAAATTCAAACCCGAATGGGTGACGGACACCGCGTCGAGCTGAGTGCGGTAGAAGTACGAAAAGATCTGGAAAATGGAACCCGCGATGCGGCCGAGAGAGCCAAGATCGCGCCACTTATTGAGGATGAACTCAACTATTTGTTTGAAATCCATGCCCGCCCGGACAGAATCGTGGGTGTCGAAAATGGGAAAGAAGTGGTCCTCACCTACGATAGCCAAACGACCAAGATTAAGCGCGCTAGTGTGCCAATAAGTAGAATTCAATCACTGCAAGCTTTTGAGAGGGCTTTGGGTGCCGACACCCTTGAAATGGGACATATCGACTATAGTTTCAAACCGGTAAAACCCATCGTCGCCTTCGAGAAGCCGATCATGGAGCAAGCCCTTTTGATAACCATTCCGCCCCTTTTCTATGGGGCCATGCCCAATTTAGGATTATACAGCCAGCCGGACGGGCCCTGCCCGAATCCAATGGATTTGCTCCCGCGAGGGAAAATAGCAGAAGCCCAGGCTTCCTATGAAGAAGCCGTGGAGCATGCCGTCAGAGACATGGTTTATGTGGGGAGTGAAATGTATGCCATCGGCGCCGATGGTATTAATTTTGATACCACGGGGGCTGCAGGAGATGCCGAATTTCTGGCCGCATTACGGGCGGCTGAGATCCTGAAAAAGAAATATCCTAAAATGGGTATTGAAATGGGGATGGCCTCGGAATTTATTTTGGGATTACACGGGGAATTAACCTACGACGGCGTCCGCCTGGCCGGTCTGTATCCACAGGATCAGGTAAAATTGGCCCAAAAGGCGGGCGTAACCATCTTCGGACCGACCGTAAATGTCGCGACGAACAAATCACTCCCTTTTAGTTTGGCGCGATCAGTGACGTACACCAAAGCCTGTACGGAAGTTTCCGAAATACCGATTCATGCCAATATGGGCATGGGTGTGGGGGGGGTGCCCTTAACCATTTCGCCTCCTGTGGATGCCCTGTCAAGGGCTTCAAAGGCACATGTGGAGATTTGCCGCTTAGACGGATTGTAGGTGGGGGTCGGCGATCCCTATGGGATGCATGCGGCACATGCGCTCGTTTCGGGGATGGGTGGAATTCGGGCTGCCGGAGATCTGGTGGCGCGACTGCAACTCGACCGGGCGATGAAAATTGACGCAGCAAAAAAATATGTGGCGGACAAACTGGGAATAGGCGTGGCTGATATAGCCGATCCTATTGTCATGCGGGAGGTCAGAGAAGAGATGGATCTGGGGACCGTCAATGAGTGCCCGGGGGTGGCCAAAGGAATCGATGCCAAGTTTCGGATCGCAAAATTGCTGGATTTGGAAATTAACTGTGTCAATTTGTTTAAAAAGAGAATCGGGGAAGAGATATTGAGGAGTTAGGCCAATATATCCGGGCGTCGTTCGAGATCCGCTTCATCGACCTCAACCGCGGCAAACTGTCCCAGGGCTTGGACATGCACAATTACGCGATCTCTTCCACGGTAGCGGAGAAAAGTTCCGGTAACGCCCGCAAAAGGGCCATGAATTACAATTACCAAATCGCCTTTTTTAAACTGTGATCCGGTTGAAATCGGGAGATCGGTTGAAATCATGATTTGCAGGGATTCGATGGTTTCATCGGCAACCGCCACAGGGCGATCGCGGTTGCCGATCAACCGCACTGCACCAATCGTTTTTACAATCTCGATATGTTCGGCAGGGTTTAGATCGGTTTTGACAAACAGGTATCCCGGGAAAAGCGGCACCCGAATCATTTTTTCACGATCTCGGCGCTTGCTTTTAATTAAAATCTTGGGAAGAAAAACTTCCAGTGATTTTTTGAGCAAGCCGTCATTGACCACGCTTTCGAAGCGACTTTTGGTATGCAGGACATACCATGATCGGACTATTTCATCGGGTTGCATCAGTGATATCCCATTTCCGGTGCGGTATGCAGGGCGGTATGCACGGATTGCATGATCATATGAACCGCGATCATATGCATATCTTCAATTTTCTGCATATCATCAATTTCCGCTACGAGCGTGACATCAACCATTTGCGAAAGCTTCCCACCCGAAAATCCTGAAAAACCGATGGTTTTGCCATCATTTCGGCGGGCATACCTGATCGCCCGCAACACGTTTTCGGAATTGCCCGAGCCTGAAATGCCGATCACCAGATCACCGGGGGAAAAGAAGTTTTTTAATTGTTCCTCGAAGACCACATCATAAGAAACATCGTTGCTCAAGGCAAGGATGGTGGGAATGTTATCGTTTAAACAGATCATTTTAAATTTCTTTTCAAGATCCATGCAGCAGCCCTTGTTGATATCGCAGGCAAAATGTGAGGCCGTGGATCCGCTGCCCCCGTTTCCCATGGTAAAAATACGCTGATCCCCGTCATACGCATCCATAATCAAGGTGACCACCTCTTCGAAACGATCAAAATTAAATCGTTCCAATACATCATTTAAATCAATGATATACTTGCGTGCAAACGCTTTGAAGTTCATTTGTTCTCCTTATTGCGAGAAAACAGGACGATTATCATATTTGCCCAAAAGGTCAATCCATATTTGAAAAACCTTATGATAATTCCGCTTAGTCGGTGCGTTTGATTTTGCGTATGACCTGCAATTGTTTCATGTGCTTTTCCGCAAATCCAAGGATGTCGTCCAAATTCTCTTGGCCCTGAAGATACTCCCAATAGGCCTGGATACTCTCCCGGATGCCACGGCTCGGTTGCCACCCCAATGAGGTCAGCTTGCTTGTGTCCGAAACAATATGGCGTGTGTCTCCATAGCGGTAATAACTCGCAATAACAGGCTTGATTTTTTTGCCGACCACCTCTTGCATGGTATCGTAAAAGCCGGTCACCGTCCAGGCCTTGCCGCCACCCACATTAAAAATGTGATAATCGGTTTGGCGCTGTTCCAAAACCAGCAGATTGGCCTGAACGACATCCTCAATATTAATAAAATCTCGAATCTGCTGCCCATCTTCAAAAATAATCGGTTGCCGGTCGAAAAAGAGTGCCAGGGCAAAGATACGCATGACACCCGAATACGTATTATAAAAAGATTGGCGCGCGCCTTGAACAATCGAATAGCGCAAGACAGTGGTGGGGATATTGTATCTTCTTCCGAGCTGAATAGCAATCTGCTCTTGTGAATATTTGGAAATTGCATATTGATTGCAGGGATTGACAACCGACTCATCCGACGGTACCCCCTGCAACACCCGCCGGCAGACAGGGCATTGATGCTCCCATTTGGCAGATACCAGCTGGTTCTCCAAACGAATCAGCGGATACAAAAAGACGGGATCTTTTTCATAACAGGCGGGGCATTTATACCTTCCCTCTCCCATGACGGCCTGGCTTGACGCGATGATCACCTTTTTGATCTTTGAGGTCAGTTTTTGTTCAACCAGTATTTCATAAAGAAGGGCCGTTGAGACGGTATTAACCTGAAAAAAGGTCGAGAAGTCAGGCAGATAGTCCTGGTAGGCGGCAAAATGATAGATGGCATCAATTCCCTCTAGCGCTTTTCCCCAGACGTCTTTATTTTTTACATCACCCACAACAAATTCGGCCTGGGGGTTAACATAGCCGGGTTTACCTTTCGGGTGGACCGTTTTGTGCAAATTATCGAGGATGCGTACGCGGTGTCCTTTGGCGATCAGCGCATCGATTGTATGAGAGCCGATAAATCCGGCTCCCCCGGTAACCAGAATATTCAAATCTTTTTTTCCTTAGCGAAGGTGCCGCCCACTAAAATCGAGTCGCTCAATACCTATTTGCTTGAATAAGATCTATCGTCAAAAATAATTTTGCTGCCGCTTTCTTCCAGCATAAAGGGGAGTTCTCGGTGAGCTGCAAGTGCTTGGAGGACAAAATTTTGCTTTTCAGTCGGAACCATAAGCAGCAAAAAGCCACCGCCTCCAGCGCCGACAATTTTAGCGGCTATTGCGCCGGCCTTTCTGGCCCGGCTGCACATTTCTTCGATTTCAGCGTTGGAAATGCCCGCTGCCATCTTTTGTTTCAGTTCCCAGTTAAGATGCATTAATTTCCCGCAGGCGAAAATATCGCCCACTGCCATGGCGTCGGCAAAGGGCTCCACCAAAGATACCATCCTCTCCATGTCAGTCAATTTTTTTGATGTTGAAAGATTACGGGTCTGTTCAAAAAGGATGTCGCCCGCATTCCTTGAAATGCCGGTATAATACAGAAGCAATGCGGATGCGAATTTACGTCGGGTGGTCCCATCCATTATCAGCGGTGTTCTTATTGTTTTACCGTCGGAACAAAATGTTAATTTATTAATACCTCCGTAGGCTGCGGCATATTGGTCCTGTTTTCCAATGGGTTTGCCAAGAATATCGATTTCAATCTTACAGGCATCGCGGGCCAGTTGCTCAGCGGTTATGAGGGTGTGTCGATATGTGTAAAGGGCGTGCAGCAGGGCCACGGTGATCGAACTGGAGCTTCCAAGGCCGGATCCGGTGGAGGGGATATCTGCCAGCGTCGTGATTTCGACTCCTTTGGTGACCCCGGTCAGGACCATGGCTTCGCGGACAAGGTCATGCTCAATTTCGGATACATGACGCACACACTCTTTTTGAGAATAGTTGATATATATCATATCATCGAAGCGCTCTTTGACAATTGCATACACAAATTTATCTAAGGCACTGCATACAACCATTCCCTTTTTTTGGGAGTAATAGGCCTTCACATCCGAGCCCCCGCCCACGAAGCTGATTCGAAGAGGGGTCTTTGCGATAATCATTTTATACTCCCAAATGCATGCGGATCATTCCTCTTCAGAAGATGTTCCAGCACCAAATCCCGAAACTTTGGCGCCGAATTGACCGATGCCGTACAAGGTGATCATAAATTCGTATCTGCGCTCATTATTCAACGGTTCACGGATGTAATTAACATCAATAGACCAGCACTGTTTTGAGTAGGAAAAACCCAGATTGGATCTTATAACATCATCATTATACATATCGAGTTCATATTCGACGTTTGCCGATAGGCGATCGGTTAACTTAATAAAGAGCGTGGCGTAAAACGATTCGCTTGAAAGCCTGGAGTATCGATGTTCCATAGAGATGCTGTCACCGCGTATGTCGCTGATTGTCATCTTCTCATTATGGGATGTGATCCAATTTTCATATGGTGACCACTGTGCATCGGCCTGAAAAGATAAGTAGGAAAACGGGTTAAACTTGAAGTCGACCGTCATGTTCGAAAACGGGCGCCTTTCGGCTTTATCGGCATAGGCTTCAATAAGGTCATAGGTTTGTTCGAGCTTCAAGTAAGCGAATTGATGGTATGAATACGTCGGCTTAGGGGTGCTAGCTCCCGGAGACAGAACAACGTTTGTGGTTGGTGGAATCAAGGTGCGGGAGGTGAAGGTGTTGGTCAAAGAATAGGTAGCCGTGCTTTGTTTGCTGACAGGGAACTGGTCATGGTCGATATAAGGTATAAAATTATAGATGACCTGCGGCCTCAGGGCATGCTTGATTTTATCAATCCTTGGCGCATCCGCATCAGGGGATATTTCGGTCTTGATATCCCTTTGGGAACCGACATCGAAAATACGATACAGGTCGGAAGAGAGATCGAGCTTAACATCATACATCTGTCTAAACATCACTCTGTTTTGGCTATACGGTCCAGTTGAATCACTATAAAAATGCCAGTTGGTCGTGCGGACCCCCACCGAAGGTTCAAATGCGAAATAGTTGCCGAAGGTGGTGGGTAAATAGAATCGCGGATAAATCTCCGCTTCATGCCACTTTTGACCCTCGATCCGGTAAAAATGGGTGAATCCAGAATCTAAATCAAAGAAAAAAGGGGATTGAAAAAGCGGTTGTCTGGAGCCGTTAAATTCCACGGCGGGAAGGCTCTGCAAAGTGGACCTTGTTTTCTGTTGGGTTCTATCGATAATGTCGTCGTACCAGCGCATTTCCGTGATTAGGCTGTAACTTGACCAGCTTTTGCTGGCATTGAGTCGATTTACCCTGACCGTATCGGTGTAGGCATCGATTTGCCGGCCAAAGGTCTCGTTATAGATCTTTTCGGTATGATCGAATCCCGTATACCGGTCTTTAAATTCAGCCAAATAATCCTGGTCGCTGACAATGTCAAGATCCAGATAGGCGGAAAAACCGTATGGCAAAGCCTGGTTATGCTTCATACGGAACCAGTATCGATCCGAATTGAGTCTCAAATAACTGTCACCTGGATACCCCCATAGCTCACTTGAATCTTCAGTCCCGTCATCGATTTCTTTGTCTTTTAGATAATCTAACATGACGGTTCCCCTGGAATTGCTGTTTGTAATATATCGATATTCGGCACCGAGTTTTTCACCACGCCGTCCCATATGATGCAGGTAAAAGGTGGCATCGGTGCTTTGGTTAATCGCCCAGAAAAAAGGCTGTACATATTCCTCCCCTTTACGCTCCGAATGACCGAATTGGGGGGCGAGAAGTCCGGATTGACGTTGGCGTTTTATGGGGAAAACCGCATAGGGGGCATATAGGATCGGTATTTTTTTGGCCCAAAATGAAACGTGTGAGGCGTACCCATATCCTTCGATGGTGACTTTAAGGCGCCGACTGGTGATGCGCCAGTCGGGGCTGATCCCGTCACAGGTGGTGATGATGGCCTTTTGAACCTTATAGGTGTCTTTGCCGGTTTTGTCGATACGGTCCCCGTTGATATAAAAGTGATTTTCACTCAGAAAGACTTGGCTGTTGTAAAAAATTCCGGTTTCCTTGTTGAGATCAATTTCAACGCGACTTCCGGTCATCATATCGTTGCCGGTGGTCATAATCACATGACCTTCGGCATAGGCTTTCATATTTTTGTGATCAAATCGGGCAAAATCGGCTAATATCTTGCGGTCTTTTTTAGTGATAACGACATTGCCGACGGCGATATACTGTTCCGTCTGCTGATCATAAGTCATCTGGTCGGCGGTAATATGCCAGGGAAGATGTGGTTCACCCGCATCGAGTCGCGACCAGTCGGAAGCCTTTGCCGAGTGGGCGCCCACGAAGATAATTGAAACGATAAGAAGGAAGCCGACAGATCTGATCATTTGCGCAAGTGTATGTGTTAGTTTATAACATCTTGAACTCTATTGAAATATTGACTATAAAGCGAAATAGGATTTAATTGTCAACATTAAGTTATGGAAATACGTGCTTGCAAAATCGATCGGTTGATGTTTTTAGGTCGATTTCAGAGGGCTATTTCTTGATTCATGTATGATTCGGAAAAAAAGGTTTGCAAGACGTAACCCATGAAGATTCTTTTGACCAATGATGACGGGATACATGCCGATGGTTTGTGGACGCTTTACAGAAAATTGTCCCCGCTGCATTCGGTGACTGTGATTGCACCGGAGCGTGAAAAAAGCGCCGTAAGCCATGCGATTACCCTGCGGGACCCGATTCGGGTCAATAAAATTGCCATAACTGATGGAAAGTCGGGATATGCCGTATCCGGAACGCCCGCAGATTGTATCAAACTGGCCATCAATGAAATCCTGGGTCAAAAACCCGACATGGTCATTTCGGGAATAAACCCGGGCGCCAATGTGGGCGTAAATATTAACTATTCGGGTACGGTGGCAGCGGCCCGGGAGGCGGCATTATTTGGTTTGCCGGCCATCGCGGTGGCCATGGAGGGATTTGATTCGACCCACTATGAGGACAGCGCCCGTTTTGTTGAGCATCTGATACGAAAGGTGGCGCAGAATGCGATGCCATTGGGGACATTTCTCAATGTAAATATGCCGAACCTGCCGCGATCCAAAATCGCAGGTGTAAAAATCTGCAACCAGGAAATCACCCTTTTTTATGAATATTTTGAGAAACGTACCGATCCCCGAAACCGCATTTATTACTGGCAGGGATGTGATATGCAGACTTCAAACCAAAATTCCGACAGTGATGTGAATGCATTGAGCAACCGTTACATTTCGATCACTCCGATTAAAAGTGATATGACCGATTATGAAATTTTAGAGGATCTAAAGCGTTGGGGCATTTAAAAAATTGGGCCACGCCGGATGCCTGACCAAAAGCGTGCGCATAATGTAAGGCCAAGCGGGGGGAGGCGCATGAAAAAAACATTTATCAATGAAATTCGTGCCGGCGATCTGGTGGATGATGTATTTGTATTAGCAGAAAAGACGCTGTCTCAAAAGAGAGACGGGCAGCATTATCTAAACATGGTCCTATCCGACAAAACCGGAAGGATCAAGGGCGTCATGTGGGAAAAATTCGAGCAGATTACGGCCGATTTGACTTCAGGAGATTTTGTACACGTCAACGGAGCGGTCAGTGAATACCGGGGTGAGCTTCAGATTGTGGCAAAGGGAATGGCGCCCAGGGCTCATGAGGCGGTGAATCCGGCAGATTTTGTACCGGTCACTCGGCGCAACGTGGATGAGATGTTCAGACGTCTGGTCAAGATCGCCGATTCTTTAAAAACCGACGACTTACACACCCTTCTGCAGGCATTCTGGCGCGATGAAGAATTTGTGCGTAAATTCAAAGCCGCTCCGGCAGCCAAAAAAATGCACCACGCTTATGTCGGTGGGCTGCTTGAACATACCCTTTCAATGGCAATCCTGACCGAAAAAATTGCCGAACATTACAGCGGAATCGATCGCGATCTTCTTATCACGGGGGCGATTCTACATGACATCGGGAAGACAGAGGAATTTGAATACGCTTCCAAGATCGATTATTCGGATCAGGGGCGGCTTTTAAATCATATTATCATCGGCTTAAAAATGATTGATGAAAAGCTTGCCCACATAAACGGCTTTGCGGCCGAACAAGCCTTGTTGCTTAAGCATATGATCGTCAGTCATCACGGAGCGCGTGAATTAGGCTCCCCGGAACCACCCAAAACCATGGAGGCGGTCCTACTCAACTATATTGATGAAATCGATTCGAAGATTAATGGGATCCGAGATTTCATTGCGGCTGAGGATTCCGGTGAAACCTGGACCGCCTATCATCGGTTGTTGGGGCGATATTTTTACCGCGGTAAGGGGTAAATGCCTTTATGTTTATAACGCTGGAAGGGATCGAAGGGTCGGGAAAAACTACTCAGTTAGAGCACATCGTGGACTATTTGAAGGGGAAGGACTGCGAATGCATCGTTACGCGAGAACCGGGCGGAACGCGCATCGGAAAAAAAATTCGATCTATTCTGCTTGATCCCGACAGCCGTGAGCTTTATCCCATGGCTGAACTCCTGCTGTACATGGCAGATCGTTCGCAGCATATTAATGAGGTCGTCATACCCCACCTGGCATCCGGAAAGCTCGTATTGTGTGATCGTTATTATGATGCGACCCTGGTTTATCAGGGATATGCTAGGGGGATCGATATCGAAATCATTCAACGTCTGCACCGGTGGATATTAAAGGGTTTAAAGCCCAATGTCACCCTTCTTCTGGATCTGGAGCCGCATATTGGCCTCAAACGAGCCTGGAAGGAAATTGACCGGGGCACCCGAACCGGGCTTGAGACACGATTTGAAAAAGAAACACTTCGATTTCATAAAAAGGTGCGCGCCGGTTACTTGACGCTTGCCCGCAATGATCCGGATCGTTTTGAAGTCGTTGATGCATCTCAAACTGAGCGGCAGGTGCGTGAAAGAATCATCCACATATTAGACCAAAAAATTACCTAATGAACTATTCGATTTTAAAGGCCATCGGGAACACCCCGCTAGTTGCGATTACACATCTATGCCCAAACCCAAAGGTGAGAATTCTGGCCAAACTAGAATCATTCAATCCGGGGGGGTCGGTTAAAGACCGGATCGCGCTTTCGATGATTGAAGCCGGTGAGCGATCCGGGGAGCTTACCAAGGAAAAAACGGTGGTTGAGGCCACCAGCGGGAATACGGGGATTGGGCTGGCATTGGTATGTACGGTCAAAGGATACAGACTCCAGTTAGTCATGTCAGATGCCGTTAGCGAGGAGCGGCAAAAGATTCTCAAGGCGCGCGGGGCCGATATCCTTTTGACACCCGGTCATCTGGGTACCGACGGTGCCATCGAGGAGGTTTATCGTTTGGTGCGTGAAAATCCCGCAACATATTTTTTGGCCGATCAGTTTAATAATGTTGCCAATTGGCAGGCCCATTATTCCGGCACAGCAGAGGAGATTTGGAGAGAAACCAAAGGTGAAATTACCAAATTTGTCGCAACGATGGGCACATCAGGAACGCTTATGGGGGTGTCAAGGCGTTTCAAGGAGTATAATTCCGATATTCAAATCATCGGGGTTGAGCCGTATCTGGGCCATAAAATTCAGGGATTGAAAAATATGAAAGAGGCGTATCGTCCGGAGATTTTTGAGAAAATACGTCTCGATCAGAAGGTCAACGTCGAGGATGAAGAGGCCTATGAGATGTCCCGGCGATTGGCCCGGGAAGAGGGGATTTTCGTCGGCATGAGCAGTGGCGCCGCAATGGTGATTGCACTCGGCGAGGCGGAAAAAATGACCGCAGGGACCATTGTGGCAATTCTCCCCGATGGCGGGGAGCGCTATCTGAGCACGCCCCTTTTTGCGGTCAGAGAGAAAGTTGATCTTAATCTTTTCAACACCTTGAGCCGAAGCAAAGAGCCATTTGAACCGGCCCTCCCGGGCAAGGTCTCCATGTACTCTTGTGGCCCAACGGCCCATGCGCCCATTCATGTCGGAGAATGCCGAAGGTTCGTATTCGCCGATCTTTTAAGCCGCTATCTTGAATTTAGAGGGTATTCGGTAACGCATGTTATGAACATAACCGATTTGGATGACAAGACGATCCTCGGTTCAGAACGGGAAGGAGAGGAAATCTCCCGTTTCACCGAAAAGCATATCCGCGGATTTAAGAAAGATTGTGAAACGATAGGCATTAAACCCGCCGATGAATATCCACGAGCCAGTCAGCATGTTGAAGATATGGTCCTGGTGGCAAAAAAACTCGTTCAAAAAGGATATGCCTATGAAAAGTTGCGTTCGATCTATTTCAACATTTCCCGGTTCGCTGAATATGGTCGATTGTCCGGAATCGATATCGACAAGATCAAAGTGGGGGCTACCGTCGATCTGGATGAATACGAAAAGGATAATCCGCGTGATTTTACTTTGATGAAGCGCACCAAGATTTCTGAACTAAAGCGCGGGATCTATACCAAAACCGATTGGGGCAATGTGCGGCCGTCATGGCACATTCAATGTGCCGCCATGTCTATGAAATATCTCGGTGAAACTTACGACATCCATACGGCCAGCCGCGAACTGGTCTTTCCGCACCATGAAAACAAACTTGCTATCGCCATGTCACTGACCGGAAAACCTTTAGCCAGATATTGGCTGCATTGCGATCGCGTGCTTGTTCAAGGTAAAAAAGTGGATGAAAAGGGGATCGCGCCGACCGTTTCGGATTTAGTCCAAATGGGCTATACGGGAAGAGAGATCCGGTACTGGCTCTTATCCGGCCATTATCGTAAACCGATTACCTATGCGCCAGAACGCCTGGATGAAGCGCGAAGTGCGCTTAAAAGAATCGATATATGCGTGGATACCTTGTTGCGTGTGACGGATGGGACTCCCTATCATGAGCTTGATCAGCTTGTGTATGATATCAAACAGGGATTTATCAATGCCATGGATGACGATCTGAATATTTCCGCAGGGATGGCTTCCATATTTAAAAATGTTAAAAAGATAAATCTCTTGCTTTTGGAACAACACATCGATTCCCTGGGTGCTTCTAAAATTGTGGACACTTTGCGGGGTATTGATACGGTGCTGGGGATATTTAATTTTTCAGCACTTTCGGACCCCAAGATTCAGAAGCTGATCCAAAAAAGAGAAAACGCACGTAGGGCGAAAAATTGGGATTTGGCCGATAAGATCCGTGATCAGCTGCAATCATCGGGGATTAGCGTGCGCGATCAAAAGACAAGCCAGGGAGGCGGAACCCAGAAATGAAAGCCACATTTTTTCCCTTTACCTGCATCACGGCCAAGATCGTGGACGCAATTGCGGGTTGCTTGCGGCCAGTTGTTATCTACCAGCCATCGCGGCTCCTGTCGTTCAAAGGGGCTGAAAAATGGGTCCAGGACGGTTTCATCGAATTGAGATTTCCCATTGCAGGTGATGAAGCGATGCTTGAGGCGATCGTAAAAAATTATCATAGTTGGGGGGAATTGCATCACAAGGGGATAGATTTAAAAGCCATTCACACAAAATCAGGTCGTAGCATGGCCCCCCTTGTTGACGAGAATTCGGTTTCTAAAATTCGATCCGATATCAAAAAGGACGCTCGGGATCCAAAACTTGAAAAGGAAACCGATCGCCTCTCAATTGCAAGGGTATTTCTGCATTTGGCTCAGGAGTACGACACCCGGATCCAAGAGCTCAATTGTGATCTCGAACAATTAGACACAATGGAGCGGCGTATTAAAAATGAATTGCGGGGAAATACTTCCGATTTGATCCCCAAAGGAAGGGATGGAACCGTCACGCTAAAAGAGGATCCCGGGAGCTTTATGACCGCACAACGCATAGACGCCTGGGCAGACCTTTTTTCAAATGATGCGTTACACTATACGCAGGGGGCTCCCGAGTTACTTATCACCAGCAGCAGATCGGTGTGGGGGGATCTGAAGGAGAAGGTGTCTGATCAAGAGGCGGTAATCCGGTTTGAGAGGATACCTTCGCGTCAGGTTCAAAATGAGGCCTTACAAGAATGGCGGAATCGTTTCAATCTTTATCTGGAAGCGCTGATTTCGGAAAAAGGTGCTGCAGTGCAAGCGCCGCCTGAACATCGGTTCGATTATGACACCGATACCAAATTAACCCTCCTCAGGGTCCAAAACATCGATGCGCTCGATTTCTTTGACAGATCACCAAGACGCAAGCGACCCAAACATAAGCCATTGTCAGGGGCATCCCGGCCGAAAAACCTGCTGATCGGGCTATTGGAAATTTAAATCATAAAAAACGATAAGAATGCTTGACTCAAATTATCAATTGGTATATGGACTTTGCCCGAAATTAAGAATGGCTACAATACTTAATTAAGTTATGTATTATTTTTCTATGAAAGGAGGCCTGTGAAATGGGTTTTAATGTCACCGTTGATGAAGCCAAATGTGAAGCCTGCGAAGAATGTGTCGATGTCTGTCCGGTTGAGGTGTTCGAGATGATTGATGATAAATCGGTTCCGGTTAATGCCGATGAGTGCTTGGGTTGCGACAGCTGTGTAGAAGTTTGTGAGCCCGGCGCAATTACAGTGGAAGAAGTATAGTCGGCCTCTGGTAACATGCTTCCCGGCCACAGGGCCGGGGAGTGTTCCATATTTAACTATCCATCCTTTCGGTTATCTTATCTTTTTTTTCCACTCTCCCTGTGATTTGGGTACAATGTGTCAATCAGCCTCGTAAAGCCAATAAAGGAACGTCTATTTGAGAATATAAGGCCGCTGCAAATGATTTGACACTGAAATGTCTCGATGCTATATTTAGGTTGTTTTAAGCCATAGTCAACGACGATTTCATTTGCGAGGGTTTAAGGTCTTGCCCAAGGAGGCGAGGGCATTTCGAGTGCGATAAGGTGACCCGTTAAAAGGGGTGTTCCGTGGCCAATGTCATCTCGCTTGATCAAAAACTAAAGATTAGCCAAAAGAAAAAAACGGCTCTCGTCCGAAAACGCAAGATCACCGCTGTTCAGAAGGTGTTTCAATGTACCCATTGCGCGTTCAAATGTGAGAAATGCGGAGCCCAGATCAGCACGGAGAATCAAAAGCAAAACCATGTCAACCACAAAACGCATATCCCATATCGATTTTGTAACGGCTGTTATGAAGAGTATTTGGATTATATCGACCGATTAAAAGGAAAAGGAGACCAGGACTGTTACTGGCACAATGAAGAATGGCTTAGAGCCTGGAGGTCGTGGATCGATTACCAGAGCTCGATCGACCTGTATCTTAAATCAAAGGAATTTGTGCGGCTGGTAGATGAATTAAAACAGACCCGGTCTGATCCGTAGGAGGCTTATATGTTTGGAATAGGGATGCCTGAACTCATTATTATATTGGTAATCATCTTGATTATTTTCGGGGCCGGAAAACTGCCGGAGATCGGATCGGGCATCGGGAAAGGAATCAAGAATTTTAAAAAAGCGACTCACGATAATGATGAAAAGCCGGCTGAGATTGAAGAGGGTGAGAATTCTTGATTCAGTGCAAGGGATCAACGCATCCTTTCCAATCTAACCGAATCGGCGAACGCATTTCACTCAGTTTGCCGAAGCGAAGGTGCCGGATCAAAGGATGATAACCGGTGTTGAGGAGCGTATCTTGAAGCACGTCTGACCCTTAATAGCGCCTAACTCAGCAAAATTCCGGATGTCCCAAGGCAGAAGAGACCACACGTTTCTAATAATCATTAAAAGGGAATGTCATCATCCTGAGTTTCTGCATCTGCCGGCGCTCCCTCCGATGCGCCAGCACCGGCCGGCGGGCTGTAAGCGGCCGAAGAATCTCGAGTCCCCAGCATCTGCATCTGGGATGCGATGATTTCTACTGTAAAGCGCTTATTCCCTTCACGATCTTCCCACTCACTTGTTTGTAGCCGGCCTTCAATATAGACCTGTTTTCCCTTTGAAAGGAATTCCCCGCATATTTCACCGAGTTTGCCGAAAGCCGTGATACGGAACCACTGCGTTCGATTCTCCCCCTTGACTTTCTCTGTCGCCGCTACACTGAAATTTGCAACGGCAAGACCTTCGGGGGTATAGCGCACTTCCGGATCTCGCCCCAAGTGACCAATCAGAACAGCTTTGCATAGACCTGCCATTTTTTTACCTCTCCTTTCATGATGGGACACTTTAGAGTGCCATTATTTAATCGTGGATGGGCACTAATTAACACATTAGGATAGATACAGAAAATGATTTTTAAAGTCAATCCGGGTGAATCTGAAAAAAGAAACCGAAAGATAATTTTTTGGTGCCTATTGGCGTTTTAATGACAACCGTCGTATCAACCTGCCCGGCCGTGTCTCGACCGCACGAAGCGCCCCATGCGGACACACCTCGATACAACAATAACATCGAATGCAGGCATCGTAATCAAAAAAAATCCTGCTTTTATCATGCGATATGGCTTTGGCGGGGCAATATCGCCAGCACTCTGTGCATAATTGGCATCGGCTTTGGTCGACCACCGGACGCTGAAGTAAGTGCTTACGCATGAAACTTCGCAGCCGTTTAGGACCGATAGCGGTTCGGCCCAGCTCAGGCAGGTCAAAATCGGTCACAGCCGTGAAGTCTCCTTCTATATCAACGGGTTTGGGTACCAGATCCATTTCACGGGCGGCCTTGTTGGTGGGAAGTCGATCCGGCTGTATGGCCAGCATGCGGCAGATGGCAATATCGCCGGCGACCGCATTGTCTGAGGCAATCAGCATCCCTAAAGGGCGCGGTTTCCCGCTTTTAGAAGGTCCCTGTCCCTCAAGGGCCAAAATTCCGTCAACCAGCGTAACCGAAGGTTTGATGGTTTGATAAATTTGGAGCAGGAGCTTGGCAAACATCGCGCGATCAATGCCTGCGCGCAAGTGCCACTCGGACTTTCGGAAACCCACGATGCAGCCAAACATATTTTTTACACCGAGTGTCAAGAGCATCTGGGTGTGTGTTTTTAGTTTGGCCAGATTGATCACCATGTCGGCTTCAACGGCTTCGGCAGCCAGCTCGATTTTTCCGAACGGTTCACCGATATCGACCCTGATCATCCTCTCAAACGCCTTCGGTTCAATATCAAGGTCTGCTAAAATCTTGTCGTAGCCACCAACCTTTAGAATTTTTTTAACGCTTCCAACAGCCGGGCTGTCACAGATTTGTATGCGTCCCTTTTTATCGAGGACATATTCAGCAGCCGCTTTTATGATGAGCGGGTGGGTTAAGATGGCCTGCTGCGGTTTGGCGGGAGTCAAAAAATTCGGTTTAATGAGGACGCGACTTCCGGGGCCGATGGTCTTACCTGCGAAAAAATCCATCATATCAAACACCAATGGTTTGATAATTTCATATTCGTAGGATGCTTTTTTGAAAATGACTTTGGACATGATTTATTATAGATAAATTTGATCAAAAAATCAATATATTGTATTTTTTGTTGACTTCCACCCCTATAGGTTGTAGAAAGACGCCGATACTAGGTCATCACTCAGATTTAATAACGATTCCGTACTGAAAAAGGATGGATAGGAGAACTTTCTTACGAAAAGGGGTTTCGTTGCTCACCGGCGCCTGTGGGGGCCTGAGCACCTTTTCTTCTGTCTGGGCGGGGACCGGACAGCGAGAACGATCTGTTTGGCCTCGTATCGCCCTCATTATTGATGATATCGGTTATAGTCGATCAAAAGCACGACAATTTTGCCGGTTTGGTATTCCGATTACGTTTTCTGTCCTTCCGCGGCTTCCCTATTCAGCCGCTTTGGCCAGCGAAATTTACGGCCGCGGACAGGAGATCATGCTCCACCAGCCGATGGAGCCTTATAACGCGGCTTTCGATCCGGGACCGGGAGCCCTCTACATCGGTTATCGGCTGGAGCAAATCGTCCGGATTATCAGTGAAAATATAGCGCAGGTCCCGTTTATCACGGGGGTCAACAACCACATGGGATCCCGGTTCACCTCAAGTCAAAAAGAAATCGGCGGAGCGTTGAGAGCGATAAGACACCAGCGCCTTTTCTTTATTGACAGCGTGACCTCAGGACGCTCAAAGGCGTATCAAACCGCCCGCAGATTGAGAATGGCTGCGGCCAGAAGAGATGTGTTCTTGGACAACCAACAGAATGAATCCCGAATCATGTCACAGTTATTGAAGCTAAAGGAGTGTGCCCTGAAGTATGGCAATGCCATCGGAATCGGCCATCCACATCCGGAAACGGCACGGGCACTGGGTCAGTTTTTAGAATATGTTGACCAGACAGATGTCTCCTTCGTACATGTTTCAAGAATCCTCTATACCTAAATCCCTCCACGTTTGATCTGCCTCAAAAAGTGAATCGTCAGTCGAGTCATTCTTCAAGGAGGCTTGATCGGTAAGTGAGACCTTTGCGAATGGCGGCGACGGCCGCCAGGAATTCGATGTCGGCATCCTGTTTTAGAAGATAGCCTTCAATCCCCTTTTGCATGGTGGAAGTGACATATTCGAGATCTGTCTTGAGGCTCAAAGAGATAATTTTAAGTTGAGGCCGCAATTGTTTCATTTGCCGGACGGTTTTGACTCCCCCCAATTCAGGACTGGCGATATCCACGATAGCCAAATCGGGGTTTTCTTTCTCCACCAGCTGGAAGAGCTTCAGGCGCGTACCGGCTTCACCAACAACGTTGAATCCCGGCATTTTAAAAAGCAGCCGTTTGATGCTCAAACGAAACGGCAAATTCACTTCAGCAATGATAATGCGATATGCATCCACAAAGGATTCTTTAAAAAAATATTTTCAAGAAAAGCGTTCAAATCAACACCTGATAGGCTCAGATGGATGTACCAACCAAGTGAGCAGACAGGATTGGTCACGGATAACCGCAAAACTAAAACAGAACCCGAACGGTGTCAAATGTGAAACAGTGGTTAGAGAGGGGTAATTTAAATTCTGTTGCACTTCTCCGTTGTCATTGAACAGAATTTGCATTATAAACGTTTAGTGTTTTAAACGAACTTTTTGGAGAATTACAAATGGCCTGGGAAACAAAAGAACAGATTTTAGAAAAAATAATGTCCGAAGAGAAACCGAAGTGTCTCCACTGCCAAAGCGCGATGGATATTTGGGAGGTTCCGCCAATCACCTTTTCAGATGGCCTCGGCTGGGGCACGCCCTATTTGTATATGTGTTTTAATGATGAGTGCCCCCTATATGTGCAGGGGTGGGACAGTATCAAAGAAAATTATGCCCACAATGCGTCTTATCGCTGCATCTGCTATCCGGATTCTAAGAAATATGAGGTAATGCCGGTTTTCAGCCCTGTCGGAGCAAAGGGACAGATTATTACCGATCAAGCCATGGCCGAACAGGCAGCGTTAAAAGAAGCGATTAAGCGGGGGTTTTCGATATTAGCCACCTGTTATGCGGAGCAAGATTGGGTGAACGTTTTACGACTCCTCACGGATGTGACCGAACCGGTGCGAGTGCGTTTGAAAGCGGCCGAGATGATGGGTGATTTTGGCGAAGTTGAGGCAATTGAACCGATGCGCAGCGCTCGTTTTGGGAATGAAAAGATTCAACAAGACGTGGATGCGGCCGTGGCCAAGATCCATAAACGGCACTTTACACAGGAGTGCCCATTTTGTGCTGAAATCATAAAAAAAAGAGCCAAAATTTGTAAGCACTGCGGAATGGATGTAACCGCAAAGTAGCCCGTTTCCATCCATAAATGGCCTTTTTGCCCAATCTCTGCGTCAATCTTCGCAATTACTTGTGCGGCGTACTCGAGTACGCCTCCGCGCAATTACTTGATTTCCTTGACCTTGAACAAAAATTCGCATTTCTGGATTGGAAACGTCAATCGGTGCCCATCCACTTAAAGCGATAGTTGTGGATCGACCTTCAGGCCATCAACAATGATTTGCCGGTCATCTGAGCGGGCGGTGTGATCCCCATGATTTCTAAGATTGTGGGTGCAATATCGGCCAGAATCCCTTCTCTTAGCCGCACTTTTTGGCGTGAGTCGTCCACAAGGATAAACGGTACGGGATTGTGTGTGTGAGCCGTAAAGATTTTTCCATTGTTTGCGACCATCTGCTCCGAGTTGCCATGATCGGCCGTGATAAGCACTATCCCGCCACGGTTTATGACCTCGGCGACAATTTTTTTTAAGCATGTATCTACGGTTTCACAAGCCTTGATGGCCGCTTCAAGGACCCCGGTGTGTCCGACCATATCCATGTTGGCATAGTTGAGAACGATCAGGTCATATCGGTTCGTTTCCAGCCGGGCAATCACCTCTTTGGTCACAATCGGCGCGCTCATCTCAGGTTTCAGATCATAGGTTGGAATATCCCGCGGGGAAGGAATGAGGCACCGATCTTCCAAAGGAAAAGGGGTTTCTACCCCCCCGTTGAAAAAATAGGTGACATGCGCATATTTCTCCGTTTCAGCGATCCGAAGCTGTCTCAGGCCCCTGTGGCTGATGATTTCTCCAAGAATCTTTTCCATATGAATCGGGGAGAAGATAACCGGTAAGGAAAACGCTTCGTCGTAAAGCGTCATGCAGGCGTAGCCGCAAAGATCAGGATTTGAGTCTCGGCTGAAAAAATCGAAGTCAATCTGAGTAAACGCACGCGTAATCTGTCGGGCTCGATCGGCCCGGAAATTAAAGAAGATGATTCCATCCCCGTCCTCAACCGTCGACAAACCTTGGGAGCGGTTTTTCTGTATGGCAATCGGCTTGACAAATTCGTCGCTTTCGTTGCGCCGGTAGGCATTTTTGATCGCCTGAACCGGATCCGTCTCAACCCGACCTTCAGCCCGGGTGAAAAGACAATAGGCTTTTTCGGTGCGATCCCAGCGGCCATCCCTATCCATGGCAAAATAACGGCCGCAGATGCTGGCAATTGTCCCGGTTCCACATCTGTGTATATGATTCTGGAGCTTTTGCATGTATCGGGCGCCACTATCCGGAGCTGCGTCACGCCCGTCCAGGATTGCATGTATAAATATATTTCGGAGTCCGTAACCCATAGCCGCATCAAGGAGTGCAAATAAATGATCCACATGGCTGTGTACGCCTCCGTCTGAGACGAGTCCCATCAGGTGGAGGGCTGAGTGGTTCGCTTTGATCCTAGAGAGAATTGAATTCAGAATTTCATTTTTCAGAAAAGAACCATCCTGAATTGCGCTGTTGATTCTCAAAAGATCCTGGTACACGATTCGTCCGGCGCCTATATTTAAGTGACCCACCTCGGAATTGCCCATAATACCGGGGGGGAGACCGACCGCTTCTCCAGCACATAAAAGATGGGTTTGAGGATAACGGGTTTGAAGAGAATCTAAAAAAGGCGTATGGGCCAGCGAAATCGCGTTTCCTTCGTTCTCCGGGCGGTATCCCCAACCGTCCAGAATAATAAGCATAACTGGTTTCATGGGAATAGAGTTGGATTTATCCTGTTCAAGTGGTCGATTTATGGATTATAGGTTTTTCAAATGATCGAAGTTAATACGGCGTGCATCCACCCATAAGCCTTCCAGGTTATAAAACCGTCGTACCGGTTCATAAAAAATGTGAATGATCACATGTCCGTAATCGAGCAAAACCCAATGCCCATCGGCAATACCCTCCACGTTGAGGGGTGTCAGACCCTGTTTTTTCAGTTCGATTCGGATAAATTCTGCGATCGCTGAGACCTGACGATGGGAACGACCGTGGCAAAGGATAAACACATCGGCCACCGAAGAAAGCGCACGTAAATCAAGGACGATGATTTCCAAGGCTTTTTTTTCCATGACAGCCTTAATATATAAATCAATTGACGAATCGATTGGTGGCAATTGCTCTGCAATCATTGGTAAATCCCTTTAGTTTCAATAAAATTTTCAACGTTGGGCGGCACCAGAAAATGGAGCGATTGATGGTTATGGGCCAACTCGCGGATCCGGGTTGAGGATATGCCGATGGCGGTAACGTTCATGATAAAAATCGTTTTTTTGGTTGCATGCCGATAACTTTGATCGGAAGGCTGGAATTCGTAATTCTTGGATATTTGGGATTTTAGGAACCCTTCAAAAATTTTCCAGCTGCTAAGGGCGGCAGGGTCCGGTCGGGATATGACAATGAAGGGGATCATATCAAAGAGATCTCTAAATGATTTCCACAGATCGATTTCCAGAAAGGCATCAATTCCCATAATCAGGTAATGCAAGGTGCTATCCGGAAGAGACGCTTTGTAAAAACGTACCGTATCGATGGTGTATGAAGGTCCCGGACGGTTGAGCTCAATATCGGAAACCGTCAGATCCGGGTGGTTTGCGGCCGCTAGGCGGAGCATCTCGAGCCGGTCGTTGGCATCGGCCACAACGATTGTTTCCTTGTGGGGTGGTATCGCTGAGGGGATGAGATATATCTGGTCTAAATTAAAATATTCTTTGACCTCCAGGGCGGCACGGAGATGTCCCAAATGAATGGGATTAAAGGTACCGCCGAAAAGTCCGATCTGTTTCAATCAACCCTCACTGACGATTTGAAATCTTTGGCACCGGGTTAGGTTCTTAATTGCCCATTTCCGAATACGACGAATTTAGTGGTTGTTAACTCGTTGACACCCATCGGTCCGAAGGCATGCAGTTTGGAAGTACTGATACCAATTTCGGCGCCGAGTCCCAGCTGACCGCCATCGTTAAATCGCGTGGAAGCGTTAACAAGGACAACCGACGAATCGACTTCGCGAACAAACGTTCGTGCCCGTTCAATATTTGAAGTTACAATGGCGTCGGTGTGCTGTGAGCCATAGCGGCAAATATGTTGAATGGCTTTATCCATATCCGGTACGATTTTAATCGCAACCACAAGATCGAGGTATTCAGCCGGCCAATCTGCCTCAACGGCTGCGGTCGCATCCGGTAGTATCCGGCAGCTTTGCGGGCATCCTTTAATCTCAACTCCGGCCTCAAAAAATCGCCTAGCCATATCGGGCAAAAAGTAGGGTGCAACGGCCTCATGCACCAGCAGCGTTTCCATTGCGTTACAGACTCCGGGTCTCTGAACTTTGGCATTGAAACATATTTCGGCCGCCATGTCCAGATCGGCGCTTTGGTCCACATAAACGTGACAGACGCCTTTGTAATGTTTAAGAACCGGGATTTTTGAATTTTCAACAACAAAGCGAATCAATTCTTCTCCGCCGCGGGGGATAATGAGATCGACGGATTCTTCCTGGGCCAAGAGTATATTTATCGCTTCTCGATCCCTGGTGGGGATAACTTGAGCAGCCTCTGGTGGAAGTCCGATTTTATGAAGCGCTTCTCCAATAATTCGACCTAGCGTCTGGTTGGAGTGAAAGGCTTCCGAACCGCCTCGAAGAATGACGGCATTGCCGGCCTTTAAGCAAAGTCCCGCGGCATCTACAGTGACATTGGGTCTAGATTCGTAGATAATGCCGATAACGCCCAAGGGGATTTGCATGCGTGCCACCTGCAATCCGTTTGGGCGTATCCAGGTTTGGCCCATAGAGCCGATCGGGTCGTTCAAATTGGCGACTACCCGTAGACCATCAGCCATAGATTCTAGGACCGCATCGGTTATTGTGAGCCGGTCTATCATCGTCGCGGTTAATCCCATTTTTTTAGCGCGAACAAGATCGATTGTGTTTTCGGCCTGGATGAATTCGCTTTTTTGCTCCAGCTTAGCGGCGATTTCCAAAAGGACCTCTTCCTTCTTTTCCGAGGGACAGCGGGCCATGGACAGAGACGCCTCTTTTGCCGCCCGGGCCATTTTTGCGATTGTCGATTCGACAGACATACTCGCCTCCAAAAGAGTTTTGATGGCGTCGTAAAAAGTCCCATCTACTGCGTTGTAATATTTTTTCAGACACTCGGCATACTACATGTATAGCCTCGTTCCTGAAAAAACACTACGCCTTTTTATCCCGCTGTGGTTTGGCGGGGGTATATGAACCTTTTTACTTAGCCATCTATAGTTGAATTCGCGACTTTTTATAAAATCATCAGTTTTGAGGCGGCTAAGAGCCGTCATTAAATGGTGATCACCAGATTATCACGGTGGATTACTTCGTCGTAAGGTTTGTTTCCGAGATGGCTTTTAATCTGTGTCGACTTGAGCCCCATGATTTTGCAGATATCCTCGGAGCCGTAATTCACAAGACCTGTTCCCATCACGCCCAGACCGACAGTTTTTAAATCCACAGGGGCACCCTTGGTGAATTTGCCCTCCACGCTGACAATCCCGCTGGGTAAAAGACTTTTTTTATCTTTAAGTAAAGCGTTAGCCGCACCTTGGTCAATAATGATCGTTCCTTTCGGTTTTAAGGAGAAGCCGATCCAGCGTTTGCGACTGGCCAGTTTTTCTTTTTTGGGGACAAAGAAGGTTCCCAGCTCCTGACCGGCAAAAAGCTTTTGAAGAATATTCGGCTTTTCACCGTTGGCAATCACCATCGGTATACCGGCGGAGGTCACTTTTTTAGCTGCTTTAATTTTGCTGAGCATTCCGCCGGCACCCAAAGGGCCTGGAATGGCTCCGGCAAATTTTTCGATATTCTTTTTGATCGAAGCCACCGTCGGAATCAGCGTTGCATTTGGGTAGGTGCGGGGATCTTTGTCGCAGAGTCCTTCAATGTCGGTTAGGTTAATCAAAATATCGGCATTCATCAAAAGTGCAATCATCGCGGCAAGATTATCATTGTCTCCAAATTTGATTTCCTCCACCATGACTGTATCATTTTCATTAATAATCGGGACAACTTTCCAGGAGAGCAAGGTGTACATGGTATTGCGTACATTCAGATAACGTTGTCTATAAGACATATCGTCACTGATGAGCAGGATCTGGGCAACCTGTTGGCCGTGGCGGGCGAATGCCTTCTCGTATTCCAGGATAAGCCCGGCCTGACCGACAGCGGCTACCGCTTGACGTTTCGGGATTTGATCCGGCCTTTTGGTAAGGCCGACCTTATTAATTCCCGAGGCCATGGCACCGGAGGAGACAAGGATAACATCCCGCTTTTCATCGATAAGCCTACAGATTTGGCGACTGATAGACCGGATGGTTTTTAGATTCAAGTGGTTATCATCCGTGAGAACGTTACTCCCCACCTTTACGACAATCCGCTTGGCATGCTTAAAAATTGCTCTGCGATCATTTTTCAAGGTAAATGTCCAGGAAGTGAATGAGACGTGACTTCAGCAGGTCTAACCCCTGACCGGTAAAGGCCGATATGCGCAAAACCTCATTTTTTTTGGCCGCAGCCCTGAATCGATCTGCCCGTACAGCGGTTCCCGTTAGATCCATTTTATTTAGAACCAGGATTTGGGGTTTGCAGATAAGCTTGTTATCGTATAAGGCGAGTTCCCTGTTAATGGCTTCGTAGCCTTGAAGGGGAAAATCGGGATCTACAGCGGTAGCGTCAATGAGGTGAATT
This sequence comes from uncultured Desulfobacteraceae bacterium, assembly GCA_964530095.1. Taxonomy (GTDB): domain Bacteria; phylum Desulfobacterota; class Desulfobacteria; order Desulfobacterales; family CAZHA01; genus CAZHAH01. The sequence continues at coordinate 55,361 of CAZHAH010000013.1, forward strand.
AAGACCCGGGTTCTTTCAATATGCCGTAAAAATCGGATTCCCATTCCAGCGCCGGAATGGGCGCCTTCAATCAGCCCCGGGATGTCGGCCACCACAAATGGTTCTCCATCCGGAGTCGGAACCACACCCAGAGTCGGTACCAGGGTAGTGAAGGGATAATCTCCTATTTTGGGTCGGGCTGACGAAAGCCTGCTGATAAGCGTCGATTTGCCGGCATTTGGCAGACCAATGATACCCACATCGGCCAGAAGCTTAAGTTCCAGTTTAAGCTTTCGGGCTTGGCCCTCTTCACCCTTCTGGGCAAAACGTGGTGAACGGTGGGTTGATGATTTAAAGTGTGCGTTGCCTCGGCCGCCACGGCCGCCTTCGGCCACGATGAAAGCGGCATTCGGTTCGACCAAATCTATTATGATTTCGCCTGATTCGTAATTAGAGGCCACAGTTCCAGGTGGGATTTGAATCAGGAGGTCTGTGCCATTTTTACCGGTCTTTTGTTTTGCGCGACCATGAGCACCATTGGGGGCTTTAAATTGGCTTTTAAATCGGAAGTGCTGCAGGGTTCGTCTGCGAGGGGTTGATTTTAAAATAATATGGCCGCCCTTGCCGCCGTTTCCCCCGTCAGGTCCGCCCTTGGGAATCGATTTCTCGCGTCTAAAGCTTACACAACCGTTTCCCCCATCTCCAGACCGAACAGTGACAATCGCCTCATCTATGAATTTCACTCTGCATAAACGCTCACTTTTTTATGTGAACGGCCCATCCTCTCATAGGCAACAACGCCGTCGATTTTGGAAAATAGGGTGTAATCCTTACCCAGCCCGACATTGGTTCCGGGATGGATTTTAGTTCCCAGCTGGCGAACGAGGATATTGCCGGCTTTGACTTGTTGCCCGCCATACCTTTTAATTCCCCGTCGTTGGGCATTACTGTCACGCCCGTTTTTTGAACTGCCGCCTGCTTTTTTATGTGCCATGTCTGAACTCCTTATGCGAATCGTCGAAAAAGAATAATATTAAAACAATCGGGGCTAAGACAGCTCGTTCCTGATCAAGATTTAATGTTATCGATTTTAACGGCGGTATACTGCTGTCTGTGTCCTTGTTTGCGGCGATATCTTTTGCGACGTTTGTATTTGAAAACGATGATTTTTTTAGCCTTTCCCTGTTCAACGATGTGTCCCTGAACCATCGCCTTCTCAAGTGCTGGAGCGCCAATGCTCACCTTGTCGCCATCCGAAACAATTAAAATTTTATCGAAAGTGATCGAAGATCCGACATCCCCCGATATTTTTTCTACCCGAATGACATCACCTTCTTCAACTTTGTACTGTTTCCCGCCCGTTGAAACTACTGCGTACATAATTTTTATTCCCTCCCATGGGACAACTCGAATTGCTATCTAAAATAAAAACGAAAAATTATAAACTTTTATCGAGCATTGTCAAGAAAAATTTTTGTCAAATCAACTCTCTTTGATCCACTAAATGGTGTGATTCTTGAATTGCAATAGCGAGCGCATTCCCCGTGGCTTGTCGTAGCGAAGCGGAGATCCCTCATAATCGGGGCTACAGAGAGCTTCAAATCCTTCGCTTAGAATCCCTTACGCCGTATCATATTATTGCAAAAGTGAGTTGTTTTTACACTCAATATTTATTATTGAGTCGTCCTCACCAAAACGTTTGACGCAGATCTTGATAATTGTGAACTATATTTTGAACCGCAACAACGAGCGTATCGGATCTATGAAAGAAATTAAAAACAGCCCCATGTATCGCTATTTGATCGTTCTTACCGTCAGTTCTACGGTAGGGCTGCAGGCATGGCGGACCCTTTTTAACAATTTTGCCGTTGAAATCGCCGGCTTGAAGGGGAACCATGTCGGCATTATTCAATCGGTGCGCGAAGTCCCGGGATTCCTGACCTTTTTGGTGGTACTGGTGATCTTGTCCATGCGGGAGCACCGACTATCGGCTTTGTCGATCCTCGTAACCGGAATCGGCATTTTGGCAACCGGCCTGCTGCCGTCATTTGCTGGGCTGATGCTAACGACGCTCATTTTCAGTTTTGGTTTTCACTATTATGAGACCACGAACCAATCATTAACGTTGCAGTACTTTGACCAAAAGACATCACCCTGGGTTTTCGGCAAACAGCGCAGCGTAGCAGCGGCATCCAACATTGGCATGGGTCTGATGATTTACGGTTTGGCAGGTTTTTTAAGTTACACCCGCATGTACCTGATTATCGGAAGTCTCATCATCGCAACAGGCGCATGGGGATTTGCCCAAGATCCGACACGACCGGACACCGTCCCTCAGCATAAAAAAATGATTTTCCGAAAAAAATACTGGCTCTACTATTTCCTTACTTTTATGGCCGGCGCCCGGCGTCAGATTTTCATCGCTTTTTCAGTTTTTCTAATGGTGGAGAAATTCCAATACACGGTACAGGAGGTGAGTATCCTTTTTGTCATTAATAATTTTATCAATTATTTCTTAAGCCCCATGATCGGACGGGGGATCATACGTTTTGGGGAAAGACGGATGCTGTCGCTGGAGTATTTCAGCCTGATCATTATTTTTATGGCCTATGCGACTGTACAAAGTAAATTCCTGGTTGCGGTTCTATACGTTTTGGATCACATTTTTTTTAATTTTGCCATCGCCATCCGGACCTATTTCCAGAAAGTGGGTGATCCGAGAGACATTGCGCCCAGTATGGCTGTGGGGTTCACGATTAATCACATAGCGGCGGTTTTTCTCCCGGCCATCGGCGGAGTTCTGTGGGTGATCGATTACCGAATCCCGTTTGTGGCCGGCGCTGCTTTCAGTTTGATCTCATTAGCTGCAGTTCAACAAATCAGGGTATCGGGAGGGATTGCCAAATAGACCTTCAGATGCGGGGACAGCGTCTCGCCGGCGGCTAAAAGCGAATCGGCGAAATGGGCAGTTCTATATTTACATTCAAATCATTCTTGTGCTATGAACGCAACAAGCGGGTGCGTCCCAGAGAGCGCACCGGGGCCAGAGCGGGGGCAAGGCAGAAACCTCTTAACCGGAATATTAAAAAAGGGATAAGTGCGATGAAAAAACAGGTCGAAAAGAAGAAAACAGGCGCTACCCGAATGGAAAATAAGGAGGTGGCAATGCCGCCTAAAACGAAACCGAAACGTTCAAAGAAAACAGATGCCCGAACAGATGATGCAGAAGGGAAAATTCACTCCCTTGAGGGTGAACAGACCCCTTCGGCAACAGAAAAGGTCAGCATGCAACAAACGGACAAAGGGGAACCGGCAGGCGACCAGAGTATCGAAAAAGTCAGGGATATTCTTTTCGGGTCTCAAACACGGCACTTTGAACAGCGGATTGCAAGTCTTGAAGCACTTTTTCAACAGGAAATTGCCCGCTCAAGGAGCGAATCCAAAAAGAATTTGGAGTCCTTAGAAAATTATTCAAAGAAAGGAATTCGATCATTAACGGGTTCGCTCAGCGCAGAAAAGAAGATCAGGACCGAAACTGTCGAAAGGCTTGAAGAAAAAATGAACGGCACCACCAGAGCCCTGGAAAAAAAGATCGAACAACTTCATCAAAACATTTCCACCATTCAGAGCAATATGCAGGAACAAATTTTAGAGCAGTCTAAAAACCTAATGGAGGAAATTAGCGAAAAGTATGAGAAAATATCTACGGTGCATGAACAAGCATTAAAACAACTCCGCAAGGAAAAGTCTGATAGCTTGGCCTTGGCAAACCTTTTTATTGAAATGGGGATGCGCCTGAAAGAAGAGTTTGAGATCCCTGGTATGAAATGACCTATACTTTTCACCTCTTCCGCTGTCATTAATAGAGGGGTCGGGGTGTTTTTTTATCAATCGACGTAGACTTTTAACTTTTCTGCGATTTGGCAGTGGGGGAGACCGCTCTTGCCAGACATTTCAAACAAAGACCAAACACGCCCATCGAAAGAAGACAATCCATCACAGACCAACGATGATCTGAACGAACTCCGGAAGCATCTGCTTGGCCCCGTGCAAGCCCTTATCGAACGGCTTAGAGAGCGATTAGACAATCCTGAGATTTATGCCGAAACCGTCAGCCGCGTATTACCGGAGGCGATAAAGCTCCGGGAAAATCAGGACAGTCAGGTGGCCAGAGTATTGGAACCGGCCATCGAGGAGACCGTTAAGAGCTCCATGCACAATGATCGGAGGGCCTATATCGACACGCTTTTTCCGATTTTGGGGCCGACGCTGCGCAGCGTCATCAGATCCCCTTATGTGTGGTCTGCAATCATTTTACTCTTGGGTGCAATTGGATTTCGCGCCTTTGAGATCTATCAGAATTATCATACCCGGCAGTTGTTTTACGATCGACTCCGGGCGGAACCTGGGATTGTCATTACCGGCATTAAAAAACGCGCAGGTCAGAATCATGTGTTCGGATTTCGAGATTCTTTGTCATCGGATCCGGTGAAGATGCTATCGCAAGAAGATCTGGAGCCACATGAGATAATCTTTCACTGGGAACCTTACTATTCACTGCATCCGAAATTTATTGCCAAACGAGTTAACGCGATTCTGAAACCGCCCCAAACGGTCAATCTGGAAATAAGTAACGGGGTATTGGAGGTTAGGGGGGCCGCTTTTTCTGAGTGGATAAATGTTGCCAGACTGTTGGCGAGGGCGGTTCCCGGGATATCCGGATACCGCGACGACAAGCTGGTCGATATAGGAAAGGCGATGCAGCCACCGGGGACGGTGGCGCTGGAATTAAAAGGGACTATTCTGACTGCCAGCGGGTATGCTTTTGGTAAATGGATAGCCGTTGCCCGGAATCAAGCCGGAGCCATTCCCGGGATTTCGGCCTATGTGGATGATAACGTTATCGATATAGATATTAATGATAAATTGAAACCACCGGCCACGATAACTTTGCAATTAAAAGAGGGCGTGTTGATCGCCCGCGGTGCCGCATTTGGTTTCTGGATTACAAAAGCCCGTAAGCTGGCCGTTGCGATTCCGGGGATTTCCAAATACCGTGACGAAGGCGTAGTGGACATAGCAAGCGTGCTCAGGCCGCCGGCCACGGTGAAGCTTGATCTAAAGGAACGGGTGTTGTCGGCCAGGGGTCCTGTGCTTCCAGATTGGATCAGCGCAGCCCGCAAGCAGGCCCAGACGATTAAAGGGATTTTAAAATACCGTGACGAAGGCGTAGTGGACATAGCCAAAGTGCTCAGGCCGCCGGCCACGGTGAAGC
>CAZHAH010000014.1:0-32086 GCA_964530095.1 uncultured Desulfobacteraceae bacterium
CGTGAAGGCGGACGAACGGTTGGCGCCGGCGTGGTCAGCGAAATTGTAGAATAAAATAAAGAACAGGCTATGATAGCGAATACCAAAATCAGGATTAGATTAAAAGCATACGATCACAAGCTTCTGGATCAATCGGCAATGGATATCGTTGATACGGCCGCTAAGACGGGAGCTAAGGTCGTCGGCCCGATCCCATTGCCGACGCGAATTAACAAATACTGCGTTTTGCGATCTCCGCATATTGATAAAAAATCGCGCGAGCAATTTGAAATAAGAACGCATAAACGGCTCTTGGATATATTGGAACCCACCCAACACACTGTTGATGCGCTAATGAAACTGGATCTATCACCGGGAGTGGATGTAGAGATAAAACTCTAGATATAGACGGATACTTTAGAGAATTCAGAAATTAAAGAATTGCAAAATTCAGCGCCAATTTCTGAATTTTTTATGTGCAATTTTTAGAATTTTCAAAATAGGAACAAGTGAAAGTGATGAGTAACGGACTGTTAGGCAAAAAACTAGGTATGACAGGCCTTTTTGCCCCTGACGGGAAATATGTGCCGGTGACTGTGATTCAAGCAGGTCCCTGTGTGGTGACCCAGATTAAGAAAAAAGCGACCGATGGATATAATGCACTTCAACTTGGGTTTGCCGATGTCAAGGACTCGCGTGTCAATCGTCCTCTCAAAGGGCATTTTAAAAGAAGCGGGACGGGTGGGTTTGCTCATTTATGTGAATTTTCGGTAAATGATCCCGAAGAATTCAGCCCCGGTCAGACCGTAACCGTGGAGATGTTTAGTGTCGGGGAACTTGTTGATGTTTCAGGCCGCACCAAAGGAAAAGGATTTACGGGTGTAATCAAAAGGCATGGATTCGCAGGCGGCCGTAAAACTCACGGCAGCAGGAGCCACCGCATCCCGGGTTCAATCGGATGCAGTGCCTGGCCTGCAAAGGTGATTAAAGGCAAGAAACTCCCCGGACATCACGGAAATCAGAACCAAACTGTCAAAAATTTGGAAATCCTCGACATCCGCGCCGATCAGCACATCATTTTAATTAAAGGTGCGGTACCGGGGGCGAAGTCAGGTCTTATTGAAATACAAAAAAGGAAAACATACGAGTTTTGAAGGTAGGATATGGCAGTTGTAAATGTACAAAATATCAAAGGCGAATCCGTTTCGGAGATCGAACTGCCGGACGCAATTTTTAAGACGCCGATTAAAGCGAGCGTCCTCCATGAAATTGTCAAAATGCAACTGGCGTGTAGACGTGCCGGATCAGCCGCAGTGAAACATCGCAGCGATATCAGAGGCAGCACACGGAAGCTTTTCAGACAAAAAGGAACCGGGCGCGCACGCCGCGGCAATATTAAATCACCCTTGCTTCGGGGCGGTGGATCGGTTTTTGGTCCTGACCCACGGACGTTTGCCTATAAGGTCCCTAAAAAAGTACGGCGGCTCGGTTTAAGGATGGCATTGAGCGACAAACTAGATCAAGACTCGATTATCGTGTTGGATCAGATTGAGCTAGACCGAATTAAAACGAAGAATTTTGTGGAAATTTTAGCTGCCCTAGATGCGAACGATGCACTCATCGTAACGGATGCCAAAAATGAAAACCTGGAATTATCTTCACGGAATGTTTCGGGCGTTAAAGTGCTGCGAAGCGAGGGGCTGAACGTTTATGATATTCTTAAGCATGAGCGTTTAATTCTAGTTGTATCTTCAATTAAAAGAATTGAGGAGAGGTTAGGCGGATGAATTATCATGACCTTATTATAAAGCCCTTGATTACTGAAAAAACAACGATTCAAAAAGAGGTTGCAAATCAGATTTCTTTTGAAGTTGATCGCCGGACCAATCGGATTGAAATCAAGAGGAGCATCGAAAATCTCTTTGATGTTAAAATTGCCAAGGTGCGGACCATGCAAATGAAGGGCAAAACCAAGCGACGGGGGCGATTCGTAGGAAAACGCCGGGACTGGAAAAAGGCGATTGTCACCCTGATGCCGGGTGAACGGATTGATTTTTTTGAGGGAGCCTAAGAGCAAGGGAGCATAGAATGCGAGTCAAAAAAGTAAAACCAACGTCACCCGGACGACGGTTCCAAGTGTATTCGGCCTTTGATGAGATTACACGTACAACCCCTGAAAAAAGCTTGCTACGAGTGATAAAGAAAACGGGTGGCCGTAATTCAAACGGCCGTATTACATGTCGTCACCGCGGAGGCGGACACAGGCGGCACTACCGGGTTATCGATTTTAAAAGAGATAAAATCGGAGTTCCGGCTAAAGTGGCCGCGATTGAGTACGACCCCAACCGCAGTGCACGAATAGCCCTGCTTCACTACGTCGATGGAGAGAAACGATATATTTTAGCGCCCCTCCACCTTGTGGTGGGCGATACCGTTGTTTCCGGGCCTGAATCAGATATTAAACCCGGCAATGCCCTGCCTTTGAACAAAATTCCCTTGGGTACCTATATCCATAACATCGAATTGAAAATGGGAAAAGGCGGGCAGATCGTAAGGAGTGCCGGCACCTATGCGCAGCTAATGGCCAAGGAGGATCGGTATGCATTGGTAAAACTCCCCTCGGGAGAGGTCCGAATGGTGCTAATAAAATGCCAAGCCACCGTCGGCCAGCTGGGAAACGTGATTAATGAAAATATTTCTCTGGGCAAAGCCGGTCGAAGAAGATGGCGCGGAAGACGGCCGACGGTTAGGGGGGTGGCGATGAACCCGGTGGATCATCCGATGGGAGGCGGTGAAGGAAGATCTTCCGGCGGACGGCATCCTTGTTCACCCTGGGGTATGCCAACCAAAGGGTTCCGCACTCGTAAAAACCGTAAAACAGACCAATATATCGTCAAGCGCAGAAGATAGAAGTCGCTTATGAAGGAGCCGCTATGCCAAGATCGTTAAAAAAAGGACCTTATATTGAACCGAAACTGCTAAATAAAGTGCTGAATTCACAAGAAACACGCAGCACCAGCGTTATTAAGACATGGTCGCGGCGCTCAACCGTAATTCCGGAGATGGTGGGAATTACCCTTGCCGTGCACAACGGAAGAAAATTTATTCCGGTATTTGTAACTGAAAACATGGTAGGCCATAAACTGGGTGAATTTTCACCCACGCGAACGTTTTATGGCCACGCCGGAGATAAAAAGTCCAAGTTAAAGCGATAGTCGCATAAAGGAACTTTTCGATGGAAGTTAAAGCCGTCTCTAAATACATACGTATTTCACCCTTGAAGATTCGTAAAATCATCGGGGCCGTCAAGGGAAAACCGGTGGAGGCCGGTTTGAATGCGCTCAATTTCATGCCCCAAAAGGGAGCCCGCCTTATTGAAAAGGTCATTCATAGTGCAGTTGCCAATGCGAACCAGCATCCGGATATGGATGTGGATACGTTGGTGATTCACAATATTATTGCCGACGAGGGACCGACATTGAAACGCTTTAAAGCCAGGGCGCGCGGGAGGGGCACCCGCATTCTGAAAAGAACTTCACACATTACGGTGATTTTGGCAGAAGAATCAGTATAGACAAAGGAGGTATGAATTTGGGCCAAAAAGTAAATCCAATCGGCTTGCGACTTGGCATCGTCAAGACATGGGATTCGCGTTGGTTTGCCGGAAAAAATTACGCCGATTATATTATTGAAGACCATCAACTAAGGGACTTTATAAAGAAAAAACTCTATCATGCCGGTATTTCCAAGATTGAAATAGAGAGATCGTCAAAGAAGGTGAGACTCAGAATTTATACCGCGAGACCCGGAATCGTCATCGGGAAAAAAGGTTCTGAAATCGCTCAGCTTAAAAAAGAACTTGAAAAACTGATCACCCATGAAGTTCACCTGGACATTCAAGAGGTTCGCAAGCCAGAGCTCGATGCCCAGCTTGTGGCCGAAAATGTGGCGCTTCAAATCGTTAGGCGGGTGGCTTTCCGGCGCGCTATGAAGCGCGGTGTTTCCTCGGCCATGCGCTTTGGGGCCAAAGGGGTAAAGATCATCTGTGCGGGACGTCTGGGGGGAGCCGAAATGGCACGTACCGAATGGTATAAGGAAGGACGTATTCCGCTTCACACTTTAAGAGCCGATATCGACTACGGCTTTGCACGGGCGCGCACGACCTATGGCATTATCGGCGTGAAGGCCTTTATTTTCAAGGGGGAAATTCTAAAAAAAGACTACGTTCAGGTTGAAAGCAGGAGATCAGAAGATGCTTAGCCCTAAGAAAGTAAAATTTCGCAAGCAGCAAAAGGGACGTATGCGGGGAAAGGCCTACCGTGGCGGTCAATTGAATTTTGGTGAATTTGGTCTTCAGGCAGTCGAATGCGGATGGATATCATCGAGACAAATCGAAGCTGCGCGGATCGCTATGACACGGCATGTCAAAAGGGGCGGGAAAATGTGGATTCGGATTTTTCCTGATAAACCGATTTCCAAAAAGCCGGCCGAGGTCAGAATGGGGAAAGGAAAAGGGGCTCCGGAAGGATGGGTGGCAGTTATCCGGCCCGGAAAAATTCTCTATGAAATGGAGGGTGTGAACCGAGAAATGGCCCAAGAGGCGTTTCGACTGGCAGCCCATAAGCTTCCCCTAAAAACCAAATTTGTCGAAAGAGGTACCCTCCGATGAAAATGAGTGAAATCCGTGACATGAGCCGCGAGGAATTGGGGCCCAAAGAAAAAGAACTCAAAGAAGCACTTTTTAATCTCCGTTTCCAAAAAGAGGTCGGGCAACTTGAAAATCCTCAAAAAATAAAACAGACCAAGCGGGATATCGCAAGGGTCAAGACAGCCATAAATGAGTCCGAATCGGGCCAACCGCAACATTAATCTCAAATCAGACAATAATAATGGTTTAATATGGAGAAACGCAGGAAAAGCAGAAAGGTCGTCGGAACCGTCGTAAGCCATAAAATGGATAAGACGGTCACGGTCATGGTCGAAACACTGGTCAAACACAAATTTTATCACAAGTACATCCGCAGATGTAATAAATTTGCAGCGCATGATGAAAAAAACGTTTGTCGTCTTGGCGATCGCGTTTTAATCATCGAATCTAGACCGATCAGCAAAACCAAGCGATGGCGCGTGAGCCAAATAGTCGAAAAAGCGATTTGAATAATAAGGAATTCTAGAAGATGATCCAGGCAGAGACACGATTAACAGTTGCGGATAATTCAGGCGCCAAAGAATTATACTGTATAAAGGTACTCGGCGGCTCGCGAAGACGATATGCCAGCATAGGCGATATTATCGTCGTATCGGTTAAAGAGGCTATTCCGAATGCTAAAGTCAAAAAAGGCGATGTAATGCGTGCCGTTGTGGTCCGAACCAAAAAGGAAATTCGAAGACCAGACGGATCCTACATCCGTTTTGACGACAACTCGGCGGTGCTCATCTCAACCCAGAAAGAACCCATTGGTACACGAATTTTTGGTCCGGTTGCTAGAGAATTGAGGGCCAAAAGATTTATGAAAATCATATCGCTGGCACCAGAGGTGCTGTAGTCGTTAAAAGGGAACCATTTGTAACCCGGTCCCCTTGGAGAAATTAATTATGATAAGCACTAAATGTCATATCAAAAAAGACGATAAGGTCAAAGTGACCACCGGTAAGGATCGGGGCAAGGTCGGAAAAATCTTGAAAGTCGTTCATAAAAAAGAGAGAATTCTAGTAGAGAATATTAACATGGTCAAACGCCATACCAGACCGACAGGTAGCAAACGCCAAGGTGGAATTGTTGAAAGCGAAGCGCCTATTCATTGGTCAAATGTGATGGTAATGTGCAACAAATGCGTTTCACCGGCCCGGATAAGAATGCAGCGCCTTGATGATGGGAAGAAGGTCCGTGTTTGCAAAAAGTGCCACGAAATTATTGATACATAGAAACAAAGTGCTTTTTTTCGACGGCAAAGGGGTATCTCAAAGGATATGCAATGTCAAAATTTATGCTTTATTACAGTGAAGAAGTCATACCTAAGCTCATGCAAAAGTTTCATTATAAAAATATAATGGAAGTTCCTAGGTTAAAAAAGATTATCCTCAATATGGGTTTGGGAGAGGCGATACATAACATCAAACTCCTTGATTCGGCCACCGAGGAGCTAAGGTATATTGCCGGACAAAAACCGGTCGTCACTCGAGCCAGAAAATCGATTGCCGCATTTAAATTACGGGCCGGAATGCCGATTGGCTGTATGGTGACCCTCCGACGAAGAAGGATGTACGATTTTTTTAATCGACTGGTAAACGTGGCGCTTCCGCGTGTACGAGATTTTAGAGGAATATCAGGCAGGGCCTTCGATGGACACGGAAATTATTCCCTGGGAATAAGAGAGCACATTATTTTTCCCGAAATCGACTATGACAAAATTGATAAGATCAAAGGGTTAAATATCAGCATTGTGACCTCAGCCCAAAATGACGAAGAGGGAAAAGAACTGTTGGCACTACTGGGCATGCCGTTTCGAAACTAAATAGGAGGAGAGGTTTGGCAAGAAAAGCGCTTAAGATTAAAGCGGTACGAAAACAAAAATACAAAGTCAGAGGATATAATCGATGTCCCTTGTGTGGCCGACCGCGAGGGTTTCTAAGGAAATTTGGAATTTGCCGGATCTGTTTCCGTACTCTTGCTTCCGAGGGGAAGCTACCAGGAGTCATTAAGTCGAGTTGGTAAAAATTTGTTTTTGAACTCATATCGATCGGCGGACGGAATTGGTAAATTTTAATAGCCGCCAATGAGTCGAAACACCATGAATGGAGAAGAAAATGCCAATCAGTGATCCAATTGCCGATATGTTAACCCGCATTCGGAATGCCGGGAAGGCAAAGTTTCGCAAAATGGATGTTCCCGCTTCAAGAGTTAAAAAAGAGCTGGCCCAGGTTTTGAAAAATGAGGGGTTTATCAAGGATTATAAATTCATCAAAGATTCAAAACAGGGCATCTTAAGACTTTATCTTAAATACGACCAAAATCGAGAAAGTGTCATTTTGAATTTGAAGCGTATCAGCAAACCGAGTCGACGAGTTTATGTTAAATGCAAAGACATCAAACCGTTATTAAACGGAATGGGGATAAGTATTTTGTCGACATCAAAAGGGATTAAAACAGACCAACAGGCCAAAAAAGACAATGTTGGAGGAGAGTTCCTCTGCAACGTATGGTAACAGTCATATTTGCAAATGGAGTAAAGTATGTCGCGTGTAGGAAAAAAGCCAATACCGATACCGGATAAAATAAAAATCACCTATAAAGACAGATATATTTCGGTCGAAGGACAAAAAGGATCACTGCAAAAGGTCATACATCCTGCAGTTGATCTGGAAATCGGGAAAGATGATATCCGGGTCAAAGTGATTAGAGACGATCGCAGGAGTCGAGCGTTACAAGGACTTACCCGGAGTTTGGTGGCGAATATGGTCATCGGTGTCCATGAAGGATTTGAAAGGGTGCTGGAAATAAGTGGCATCGGTTATCGTGCGACGGCTGAAGGCAATCATATTCAATTCAACCTTGGCTATTCACATCCCATTAGTTTAGATTTGCCGGAAGGCGTTGCTGCGTCGGTAGCCAAAAACAATGTCATAAAGCTGACAGGGATCGATAAGGAAAAACTGGGCCAGACGGCTGCTGCCATTCGAAGACTTCGCCCCCCCGAACCATACAAAGGCAAAGGGATTAAGTACGCCGGCGAATATATCCAGCGCAAAGCCGGGAAAACAGGTACCAAATAAATTGAAAATTGTTGATTGATGATTGAATATTGAAAAGCGAGAAAATAAACTGAACAAAAGCTACATGTTATAAGAAATTATCAATTTTTATTTTAAAATCATCAATTAAAAACTAAGGAACATATGAGAATGGGGACCCAAGGAACGAAAAGAGACGCACGCCTGAAAAGAAAGCAGAGGATTCGGAAGAATCTAAGCGGAACGGCTGAAAGACCCAGATTGAGTGTTTTCCGCAGTCTGAAACAGATTTATGCCCAAATCATTGACGATACAACCGGAAATACTCTCGTTGCCGTTGCAAGTACAGAAAAAGAAGTCAAAGAAAATATTGACCAGAAAGATAAAACCGAAGTGGCCAAGTATGTTGGGAGCCTTATTGCCCAGCGAGCCGCTGCCAAAGGGATTGAGCAGGTTGTGTTTGATCGGAACGGGTTTTTGTATCACGGACGCGTGAAGGCGGTTTCTGTGGGTGCACGCGAAGGTGGACTAGTTTTTTAATAATTTTTTATGAACCGGATCCTTAAGGAGGCAAATCTTTGTTAATGCAAGACACGGGCGAAATCCAGCTAATCGAGAAAGTCGTTCACATTAGCCGCGTGGCCAAAGTGGTAAAGGGCGGCCGCCGGTTCAGTTTTAGTGCGATTGTCGTCGTCGGAGACGGCGAGGGCAATGTCGGCCATGGGCTTGGCAAGGCCGGTGAAGTGCCTGAAGCAATTCGCAAAGGAATCGAGAAGGCCAAAAAGAGTACGATTGGTGTCACCTTGGTGGAAGGGACTATTCCTTATGAAATTATCGGAAGATTTGGAGCCGGGAGAGTATTGCTAAAACCGGCCTCTAAAGGAACGGGTGTGATTGCGGGCGGGGCAGTGCGTGCTGTGCTTGAGGCGGCCGGTGTTCAGAACATTCTAACAAAGTGTATTGGATCCCACAATCCTCATAATTTGGTCAAAGCGACTATCGCCGGCTTGGAACAACTTCAGAGCCGCGAACGGGTGGCTGCCCGGCGGGGATTACGGATCGAGGATTTGTAAGGATAAGGGATACAATTGATGGCTGAAAAAGTAAAAGTTACTCTGATCAAAAGTATGATTGGAAAACCCGAAAAACATCGCAAAGTCTTACGAGCCATGGGATTAACAAAAGTCAACAAAACCGTGGAATTTACCGATAGTGCCTCGATTCGAGGAATGATGAATACGGTATCTCATCTTGTGAGGGTTGAGGAAAGCAAATGAGGCTAAATGAGCTATCACCGGCCGTTGGATCAAGACACGTCCCAAAACGTAAGGGGAGGGGCGTGGGGACCGGTAAAGGGAAGACGGCCGGAAGAGGAACCAAAGGGTATAACAGCCGTTCGGGCGGCGGCGTGAGACCTGGATTCGAAGGGGGTCAAATGCCGATTCATCGGCGTTTACCCAAACGTGGTTTTACGAATATTTTTAAAAAACGGATTGCAATCGTAAATATTAGCGACTTGGCGGGATTTGATCCCGGAACCGTCGTTGATGAACCTTTTTTAGTTCGGTCCGGACTGGTAAAAGGCGGTTATGACGGGATTAAACTGCTTGGTCGGGGTGAGATTAATCATCCGCTCAACGTTAAGGTTGATCACGTCAGCAAAAGCGCTGCAGAGAAAATTGTCAAGGCAGGTGGAGCAGTAGAGGTGGCTAAATGATCGGCAGTGGTTTTGGTAATATTTTTAAAATACCTGAGCTTAAGAAGCGGATCATATTTACGCTGGCCCTTCTGAGTGTATATCGCATCGGTGTTCATGTTCCTGTCCCCGGTATTGACAGTGTTGCGCTGGCCGACATATTCGAGCGCGCCAAGGGAACGATCCTGGGCGTTTTCAATATGTTTTCCGGCGGTGCGTTGGAGAAATTGTCGGTCTTTGCTCTGGGCATCATGCCTTATATCAGTGCTTCGATCATTCTCCAATTACTGACGGTTGTCATTCCCCATTTGGAGCGCCTTAAAAAAGAAGGTGAACATGGCCGCAAGAAAATTACCCAGTATACGCGCTACGGTACGGTCGTGTTAAGCATTATCCAGGGTTTTGGCATTGCCGTCGGATTGGAAAGGATGGGGGCGGTCATAAATCCAGGATGGGAATTTCGGTTGATGACCGTGATTACCCTATCCGCCGGAACGGCATTTATTATGTGGCTGGGGGAGCAGATTACAGAGCGTGGAATCGGTAACGGGATATCCTTAATTATTTTTGCCGGGATCGTTGTGCGGTTGCCCACCGCCATCGCAAATACCTATCGCCAAATATCGATCGGTGAGATCGGAATTTTTCCGGTTTTGATTCTGGTCGTATTGATGGTCCTTGTCGTTGGCTTTATCATCTTTGTGGAACAGGGCCAGCGGCGTATTCCGGTCCAGTATGCCAAGCGGGTTGTTGGTCGAAGGATGTATGGCGGTCAAAGTACCCATCTTCCATTGAAAATCAATACCTCCGGCGTTATACCGCCTATTTTTGCCTCCTCGATCATGATGTTTCCGGCGACAGTGGCCAGCTTTATTACGGTCCCCTGGATGCAGGCTATCGTCAATTCTTTGAGACCGGGGAGTATTGTTTATGAATTTCTCTTTGTGGGTATGATTTTCTTTTTCTGCTATTTTTATACCGCGGTAACATTTAATCCCGTGGATGTAGCGGACAATATGAAACGGCAGGGCGGCTATATCCCTGGAATCCGGCCCGGGCGGCGTACAGCCGATCACATCGACCGGATATTGACCCGTATTACTCTCGGAGGCGCGATATATGTTTCCGCCGTATGTGTTTTGCCAACGATATTGATCACGCGGTTTAATGTCCCCTTTTATTTTGGAGGCACGGCGCTTTTAATTGTGGTAGGCGTTGCCATCGATACCATTGCCCAGCTTGAATCACATATGTTGACCCGGCATTATGAGGGTTTTTTGAAAAAAGGGGGCGCCAAAATGAAAGGGCGATTTTAGCATGGTGATTCTAAAATCACCTCAGGAAATTGCCAAACTTAAAAAAAGCAATCATATTGTAGCTGAAATCCTCCGGGAGCTGGAATTGAAGATAGAACCCGGTGTCAGTACGCTCTTTTTAAATAATTTGGCCGAACGTCTGACTTTAGAGCAAAATGCCAGGCCGGCCTTTAAAGGATATAGAGGGTACCCCTATACCTTGTGTACTTCTGTGAATAACGGCGTTGTACACGGTTTCCCATCGAAAACAGCGCTAAATGACGGAGACATTTTGAGCATCGATTTTGGAGTCCTTTATGACGGCTACTATGGCGACGCTGCCATAACCGTCGGTGTGGGAAAGATCTCAGCGGTCGCCCGGCGGCTCATTCGTGCTACCAAAGAGGCGCTCTATCTGGGAATTGAAAAAGCGGTTCCCGGGGGAAGGCTTTCAGATATTTCGCATGCAATCCAATCGCATGTGGAACGAGACGGTTTTTCAGTTGTACGGAAATTCGTCGGCCATGGGATTGGCAGCAGCCTCCATGAAGAGCCGCAGATTCCAAACTTCGGGGAGCCGGGAACAGGTGTTCGGCTAAAACCTGGAATGACACTGGCTATTGAACCGATGGTGAATGAAAAGGACTATGATGTTGAAATCTTAGATGATGGATGGACAGCCGTTACCAAGGACGGGAGATTGTCGGCGCATTTTGAACATACCATTGCAATTACCGATAAGGGGTCAGTTATATTAAGTACGAAAGACGGGGATTGAGGAATGGCAAAAGAGGAAGCGATTAAGGTGGAAGGGACCGTGCTTGAAACACTGCCCAATGCAATGTTCAAAGTGGAATTGGAAAACGAACACCAAGTATTGGCACACATATCCGGAAAAATGCGGATGCACTTTATTAAAATTTTACCGGGTGACAAAGTAACATTAGAACTTTCACCCTATGACCTTTCACGGGGCCGAATCGTCTACAGGTCAAAATAAGGCAGGCCATATATCAGGCCGGCAGGATTTCCGAACAACTCATCAGGCAGTGGCCGCGGCTGAATCGGCATCCGGAAACGTTATATCGAAAGAAAAGGTAAAACCATGAAGGTTAGAGCATCAGTGAAAAGAATGTGCAACAAATGTAAAATCATTCGTCGCAAAGGGGTAGTCAGAGTGATTTGCATCAATAAAAGGCATAAACAGCGGCAGGGATAAGGGGAGGACAAGGTTTGGCAAGAATTGCGGGAGTAGATTTACCTAAAAACAAACGAATTGAGATAGGACTGACTTATATCTTCGGTATCGGTCGCTCAACATCAAAACGGATCCTTACCAAGCTCAAAATCGATCCCGATCTTCAGACGGATCGGCTTTCGGAATCTGAAATCAGCAGTATCCGCAAGGTGATCGACAATGAATATAAAGTCGAGGGTGAATTGCGCACGGATGTATCCATGAATATTAAGCGCCTCATGGATCTGGGGAGCTACCGCGGATTGCGTCACCGCAAATCACTCCCGGTTCGGGGGCAAAGGACCAGCACCAATGCCCGCACTCGCAAAGGTCCGCGCAGAACAGCGGTTAAGAAGAAGGGCGGAGCCAAAAAGAAGTAAATAAAGTTAGTGACTCAAAAATAGGGATTTTTCAAATGGCAAAAAGAACCCGCACCAAAAAAAAAGAAAAAAAGAATATATTGAGCGGAGTCGTTCATATTCAATCGACATTTAACAATACGATTGTGACGATAACCGATCAAACCGGAAACGTGGTTGCATGGTCAAGCGCAGGTGTTCAGGGCTTTAAGGGATCACGCAAGAGCACACCATTTGCGGCCCAGCTTGCGGCCCAAGATGCCGCTAAAAAGGCCATGGAGCACGGTATGCGAAATGTCGAAGTCTATGTCAAAGGGCCGGGGGCCGGAAGGGAATCCGCGTTGCGCTCGCTTCAGGCTTCAGGCTTCAAGGTTATGTTGATCAAAGATGTAACCCCCATTCCCCATAATGGCTGTCGTCCGCCGAAGAGGAGAAGGGTTTAATTTTCAAGGGAGGAAGATTTGGCGAGATATACAGGATCTGTTTGCCGGCTTTGTCGGCGCGAAAATTTAAAGTTATTCCTTAAGGGAGATCGTTGTTATTCTGATAAGTGCGCCTTTGATAGGCGCGGTTACCCCCCGGGCGAACACGGCCAGCGTCGGGGAAGAAAGACTTCCGATTATGGCATTCAACTCCGGGAAAAGCAGAAAGTTAAACGGCTGTATGGCCTCTCCGAAAAACAATTTCATTTGTTTTTTAAGAAAGCCGAACGGAAAAAAGGAATTACAGGCACCAATCTCCTTGTCCTGCTGGAATGCCGGCTTGACAATGTCGTATACCGATTGGGCTTTGCAAATTCGCGTTCCCAGGGGCGGCATCTGGTGCGACACGGCCATTTTGTGGTCAACGGGAGAAAAGTGAATATCCCATCCTACGTTATCAGGATTGGCGACATTGTTGAAGTTAAAGAAAAAAGTCGAAAAATCCAATCGCTTGGCGATGCTTTGGATGCGGTTGTACGAAGGGGCGTGCCGCAGTGGCTCGATTTAGAGAAAGAGAATCTAAAGGGTGTGATCAAAACTTTTCCGGAAAGAGAAGACCTCACAACACCGATGCAAGAGCAGCTGATTGTTGAGCTTTACTCCAAATCGTAAACGGTCTGCCCTCATGTGGTAAAGCGGAAAATTATGACCATAATTAAAACAAATCTGGAGATGCAAAATGCCATCTGATGAACTTAAATATCTCAATTGGCGTGAGATGATTATGCCTAAAAAGCTTGAGGTGGAGAGCAAACCGACATACGGCAAGTTCGTTTGCGAGCCGTTAGAGAGGGGCTTAGGTATTACAATCGGGAATTCCTTAAGAAGAACCATCCTGTCTTCGTTGTATGGTGCGGCGATAACATCGGTAAAATTCGATGTGGTCATGCACGAGTTCAGTGTTATTCCAGGTGTATTGGAGGATGTGTCTGAAATTATTCTTAATTTAAAAGAAGTCCGTTTTCGGGTCGTAGACCATGAACCCAAAAGTGTTTGTATCGATGTGGCGGGAGAGCGCAAAGTTACGGCCGGCGATATCATCAGTGCTGATGGAAAATGTGAGGTGTTGAATCCGGATTTGTACATTGCCACCCTCAATGCTAAAGCCAAACTCAAGATGGAAATGACGGTCAGATCTGGAAAGGGCTATTCTTTAGCCGAGGCCAATAAAGACACGGAGGCCCCATTGGGAACGATCCCCATCGATGCCATTTTTTCACCCGTCCAACGGGTTAATTATGTTGTCGGAAATGCACGCGTTGGCCAAAAAACCGACTACGATAAATTAACTTTTGAGATTTGGACCGACGGGAGTATTCATCCCGAAGATGCGATTGCCTATGCGGCAAAGATCTTAAAAGAACAAATGAGCATATTTATTAATTTTGATGAGGGCCTGGAACCCGAACTGGAAAAGAAGTCTAAAGAAGATGATAAACCTAAATTCAATGAGAATCTATATCGGAGCGTCGAAGAACTTGAGCTTTCTGTTCGAAGTGCGAACTGTCTGAAAAACGCGGATATACTGAAAATATACCAGCTGGTTCAAAGAACCGAGGGCGAGATGCTGAAAACCAAAAACTTTGGCCGCAAATCGCTCAACGAAATAAAAGAAGTGTTAAGTGAAATGGGTCTTTCTTTGGGAATGAAGATTGAGGGATTTGCAGCACCAGAAGAAGATATAGAAGAGGGAGAATAGGCTGTCGTATGAGACATCGAAAAGCCGGACTAAAATTAAATCGAACAAGTAGTCATCGAAACGCCATGTTCAGAAACATGGTGACGTCACTGTTTAAATATCAACAGATTCGAACCACCGATGTAAAGGCCAAAGAGCTGTGCCGTTGGGCCGACCACATGATAACACTCGCCAAACGGGGGGACCTTCATGCCAGACGTCAAGCTCTGGCCATTATGCCTGAGAAGCAGATCGTGCACAAATTGTTTGAAGACGCATCTCAAAAGTTTGGTTCGCGATCGGGCGGATATACGCGGATTGTGAAAATCGGCAACCGTAAAGGTGATGCCGCACCTTTATCATTAGTAGAGTTGATTATATCTGAAAAAAGCAAGAAAAAGAAAACAACTAAAAAGAAAGCCAAGGCGGCTCCCCAAAAATCATCTGCAACAGACAAAAAGGAACCATCCCGTGTCAAGCCGACCGAAACGGCTGCCAAAGGAGAGTCTCATCCGGGAGAGGGCCAGAAAGCAGACAAAAAACCCGCGTCTGAGGCAAGATCGGCTGTAACCGAAAAAAATGAGGCGCCTGATAACGGTAAAGAGACTCCCCTGGAAACGACTGCTGAGGAGCAGAAATAACAGATCGTTTGACTCTTAAAATAAGACAACACATAGGCCCTGTTGCATTGGCAACGGGGCCATTTTTTTTGGAGATCATCCGGTCAGCGTGAGACAAAACTGAAAACGATTTGGGTGCTTGACAGCAAAAGTGCACCTCATTATAATACCGCCGCACGTCACACTTCAACCGGAGGTCCTGGGTCTTTTGCCCGATTCTAAGCTGCTTAGCCTTACAGAAGCGATTGCTCGATTTGTGCCCAATGCCTGCTCTGTAGCATTGGGTTTGGCTCAAGAAAGCCTCATTCCATTTGCTGCCGGACACGAAATTATGCGTCAATGCAAACGTGAATTGACGCTTATCGGTCCGATTTCCGACATGCTGTTCGACCAGCTCGCAGGGGCGGGCTGTGTGCGTAGAATTCGAGCGGCCTGGGTGGGAAACGTCATAACCGGTTCAGGCTACAATTTTAGACGTGCGGTTGAAGAAAAAGCCATTGAGGTTGAAGATCATTCAAATCTGACCCTGGCCATGGCGTTGCGGGCCGGGGCCATGGGTGTTCCCTTTATGCCTGCCCGAACTGCCCTTGGAAGCGATCTATTTAAAACCAATCCTTCGCTGAAAATAATCCAGTGCCCATTTACCAAGGAGAAGCTTGCGGCGGTGGCCGCCATCCGGCCTGATGTATCAATCGTACATGTTCAACGATCAGATATCTATGGAAATGCGCACCTATGGGGCAATCTCGGTATAACGCGCGAAGCCTGCCTGGCAAGCCGAAACATCATCATTACGGCCGAGGACATTGTTTCAACTGAAATCATCACTAGTGATCCCAATCGCGTAGTTACCCCCGGTTTTCGGGTAAAGGCGGTCGTTCACGCCAGATGGGGGGCGCATCCTTCGCCGGTGCCCGGTCACTATAACCGAGATCATGAGGCCTTTCTCGAATATCGAGATGCCACTAAGACTCAAGAAAGTTTTTTAGCCTGGCAACAAGGGTGGGTGAACCCCGTTCAATGCAGTCAAGACTATATAAATCTGCTTGGAAAAACAAGGACAACCGCACTCGCCTTGAAAGGCCATCTTTTTTCAGAGCCGGCCGATTACGGATATTGAAGCCATTGCGCTTCGCAACCCAATGACCAAGAGTACATCGAATTATAACCTGTCCCAATTGATGGTAACTGCGGCCGCCCGCGAGATTGCAGATAATGAGGTCGTTTTTGTGGGTATGCGTTTGCCTTTACTCGGTTTTTTACTCGCAAAGAGCACGCATGCACCGAACGCCATCGGTGTTTATGAACTCGGGGTTATTCGCGATAAGGTTGCCCCCGTGCCCATCCTGACGATGGGTGATCTGCCAAACCTGTTTCGGGCGCAGTGGCTTTCCGATACCGCCGATTTAATGGGTCTCCTCCAGAGGGGCGATGTCGATGTGAGCTTCATGGGGGGTGCCCAAATCGATCGTTTCGGAAATTTAAACACCACCTATATCGGTGGCCATCAAAAACCAGAAACACGTTTGCCGGGGAGCGGCGGGGCTTGCGATCTTGCGAGTCTGGCTCAGCGTCATATTATCATTATGAAACACGAAAAGCGCCGCTTCGTTGAACGAGTAGATTATATCACCTCCCCCGGCTATGGCGAAGGGTCCGGTTGGCGGGAAAAGGTGGGGCTCCCGCGGGGCGGGCCTTCGTCGGTCATCACAAGTCTAGGCATCCTCCGTTTTGATCCGGACAGCCGGGAAATGTGCCTTTCATCCACACACCCGGGAATTTCTGTGGATGAAATCAGAACCAACACCGGCTGGCCATTGAGACTTGCGCATCAACATTCAGAAACTCCTGTCCCTACGGATGACGAGCTCGAAAAGCTGCAGCGATTTGATCCGCATAGATTTTGGACAAAAGCGTGAGCCAATTTCAAAACACCCCATTTCGGCCAATCTCTGCGTCAAGCTCAAATTTTAATCCTCAAAATACTTAATGTATTCCTGTGGTTAAAATTTTCGCCTTCCTTGACCTTAACCAAACTGAAACATTTTGAAACTGGCTCGCGTAAGCGGTTTTTTTTCTTGACACATTTTTGTGGTAGCTGTAATTTAGCTTTCAAATCGTCTCTGGGGATTGAATGAAGTTTATTAATTATTTGTGGTTATAACCAAAAAAAGGAGGTTGAGATGAAGACGAAACAATTGGCTATTATCGTGACGATCTGCCTGTTTGGCATCGGCGTGGCAGTTAGTCCAGCATTGGCTTTTAAGGTTGGAGCAGTCTTTTCCGTAACCGGTCGGGCCTCTTTTCTAGGGGACCCTGAAAAAAAGACCGCTGAAATGGTCGCCGAGCAGATTAATGCTGCCGGCGGCATTAATGGAAAAAAATTAGAACTGATCGTCTATGATGATGAAGGGGATGCTACCAAATGCAACCTGGCTGTTAAAAAACTGATCCAGCAGGATAAAGTAACCGTAGTGATCGGGCCCTCTCTGAGCGGTCTGTCGATTGCTGTTTTACCGCTAGCCGGCAAGCATAAAACACCGCTGGTTTCCGCTGCCGCCAGCTATAAAATTGTTTACAGCGCCAAAACCAAAAAGCCGTACAAATGGGTTTTCAAAACGCCTCAGACCGACAGTATGGCAGTAGAGGCCATCTATTCTCATCTCTATGGCAAGGGCATCAGTAAAATTGCTATTATGAGCGTCACCTCGGGATTTGGCGCCAGTGGTCGGGGAGAGCTGATTCGGCTGGCACCTTCCTACGGCATGAAAATTGTGGCGGATGAAAAATACGGTCCCAAGGATACCGACATGACCGCCCAGTTAACCAAAATCAAAGGTCTGGCGCCCGAGGCGATCATCAATTGGTCCATCGGTCCAACACAGGTGACAGTCCTGCGCAACTGGCGCGACCTTGGCATGACAAGCCTCACTTTTTATCAAAGCCACGGGTTTGGAAGCCGCAAAAACATTAAGCTTGCCGCCGGAGCCGCAGAGGGCGTCCTTTGCCCCCTGGGTGCAGTGAACGTGGCTGAACTCCTACCGGCTGGGCATCCGCAAAAAGCCGTAACCATGCAGTATTTAAAGAATTACAAGGCTAAATATAATGAGCCTCTGAGTTCTTTTGGTGGCCACGCCTGGGATGCCCTGCATTTGGTCGTCAATGCGTACAAAGCCGTTGGAAAGAGCAAAGCCAAAATCAGAGACTATCTCGAAAACACCCAAGGCTTTGTGGGGCAGCACGGTATTTTCAATTTTTCGGTCGACGATCACAATGGACTTACCAAGGACGCTTTTCAGATGGTTGTCGTCAAAGGCGATGATTGGGCCCTGGCCGATTGATTGAAGCTCCCCGCAGCGAGCTACGGGGAATCTTCCCCCGTAAGGAATTTTGTCTAATTTTTATTCGCTCGCTAACCCCGCGGCAAGCCACGGGGAATGCGCTCGCTGTTGCGGGTCAAAATGTAAATTGTTTTGAATATGAATGAGGGTGGTGTCGCTTTGCCACCCTCATTTCGTTGAAGTTTACCGAAATGGAACAAATAACTTTCGGAAGTCAGCTTTTACAGTATTTGATTACCGGTCTCACCGTTGGCAGTGTATATGCCATGGTGGCGATTGGGTTCAATATCATTTACAACGTTACCGAGATCATTAATCTTGCCCAGGGAGAATTCGTCATGTTGGGGGGCTTGGTTATGGTCTTTGTTCATGCTTCCCTCGGCCTTCCGCTTATTTTGGCCTTTCCGGTAACAGTTGTGCTGGTCACGCTGGTAGGTATGCTGCTGGATCGCATGGCGATTCGACCGATCCGTGAACCATCCGTCCTGACATTGATTATTGCCACCATAGCAGCCTCCATTATTATAAAAGGAACGGCAATGTTCATCTGGGGTAAAGACCCATTGGATTTGCCCGCCTTTTCAGGTCGTAATCCGATCCATTTCTTGGGTGCCGTGATTCAACCCCAATATTTCTGGGTTATGGGTTTCTTAATTGTGGTCGTCATCGTAATGACGCTGTTCTTTGAGAAAACCATTACCGGCAAAGCCATGAGTGCCTGTGCCGATAATGCGGATGCGGCCAGCCTTGTCGGAATCAATGTTCAGCGAATGATTTTGCTATCTTTTGCGCTTTCTGCCGCCATCGGATCGGTGGCCGGAATTACGCTAACACCAATAGCCCTGATGGAATATGACAGAGGTGCGATGCTGGCCGTCAAAGGTTTCGGTGCCGTTGTATTGGGCGGACTGGGGAGTTTTCCGGGCGCGATTTTGGGTGGATTGATCATCGGGACAATTGAGTCTTTTGGAGCAGGGCTCGTTTCTTCGGGTTATAAAGATGCTTTTGCTTTAATTGTGCTTTTGATCATACTGTTTTTCAAGCCGAGCGGGTTGCTCGGAAATATAGAGATCAGTAAGTTCAAAAGGTTCTAAGTATGTTACGGATCCGCAAACTGCCAATTGCCATCTTCGGATTTTTAGTCATCCTTTTTCCTCAGGTCGCCGGTCGAATTCCGGCCATTGCAAATTATTCTGACATCATGGTTTTTGCCGCGATTTACT
The DNA here is from genome assembly GCA_964530095.1 of uncultured Desulfobacteraceae bacterium. Taxonomy (GTDB): domain Bacteria; phylum Desulfobacterota; class Desulfobacteria; order Desulfobacterales; family CAZHA01; genus CAZHAH01. Next base: position 19,642 of record CAZHAH010000014.1, read on the forward strand.
GTTTCATCACCATCGGTCTTAGCATACTGATGGGTTATGCGGGGCAGATATCTTTGGGTCATGCGGCGTTTTTCGGTATCGGAGCGTATGTATCGGCGATTTTAACAACCCAATACGGGCTAAATCCGTGGGGATGTATGTTGATCGGGATGGCAATTGCTGCCCTGGTCGCACTTTTGGTAGGGGCCCCCTCGCTTAAGCTCAGGGGCCACTATCTTGCGATGGCAACCCTGGCTTTCGGGATCATCGTCTTTATTATTTTTAATGAAGAGATTGACTGGACCGGCGGACCGGACGGTATGGGCGAAATCCCGGGTCTGAGTCTTTTTGGATTCGAGTTAGACACGGTCGAGCGATACTACTATCTGGTATGGTTGTTTGTATTTGCGGCGCTGATCTTTACGATTAATATTATCCAGTCCCAAACCGGCCGGGCCTTACGGGCGATCCATGGAAGCGAAACCGCCGCCAATGCCATGGGGGTCAACATCACTAAGCTAAAAATAATAGTCTTTATTTATTCTGCTATTTTGGCTTCGTTGGCGGGAAGTTTTTATGCTCATTATATGAATTTTATCAATCCTTCTACCTTTGACCTTTTCTTCTCGATCAAACTCATCATTATGATTGCCTTGGGAGGGATGCACGAAATCTGGGGAGCTGTTATCGGCGCCATTCTGATTACGTTTTTAAGCTTCGAGTGGTTGCACTATTTTGAGGAGTTCGAAATCATTGTTTATGGAGCCATCCTGCTGCTGGTCACCATTTTTTTGCCCCATGGCCTGGTCGGGGTTCCTGGGATTATTAGAGGATGGTTCGGGAGATCAAAAACAGATGCGTGAAGACAACGTCAAATATATCTTAGAAGTCGAAGATGTACTCATGGCCTTTGGTGGCCTCATGGCGTTGATTAATCTGAGCTTTGGCGTAGAGAGCGGGAAGATAAAGGCCATTATCGGGCCGAATGGCGCCGGCAAAACCACACTGTTCAATATTATTACCGGGTCATTTCCACCCACGGAGGGCGTTATCCGCTTCAAGGGTGAGCCGATCGAACATTTAAAAGCGCATAAAATCGCTGACCTGGGCATTTCGCGGACTTTCCAAACGGTCGAACTTTTTAACAATATGACCGTTCTTGAAAATGTCATGGTGGGTTGCCACAGGCGGACACGGTCTTCATTGTTGTCGGCGGGCTTTCAAACGCCCCGAGTCAGGCGAATTGAAAGACAAATCCGTGACCAGGCCATGGAAATTTTAGAATTTATCGGTTTGGATAAAAAATATGCTGAATCGGCCGATGGCTTGCCTCTGGGTGAAAGAAAAATATTGGAGATCGGGCGTGCCCTTGCCACCGAACCCGAACTCGTGTGTTTAGATGAACCCGCGGCGGGATTGAATGAGACTGAAACCGAAGCGGCCTCGGCGCTTATCGGGAATGTCAGAGACAGGGGCATCACGGTTTTGTTGGTGGAGCACGACATGAAAGTCGTGATGAATACCTCGGATGAAATTATGGTGTTGAATTATGGTGAAAAGATTGCCGAAGGAACACCAAATGCAATCCAAAATAATTCCAACGTGATTGAGGCCTACCTGGGCGGTGAAGAGGAGAATCGTGCTTAAAACTGAAAGCCTAAGCACCTTTTATGACAAGGTGCCCGCCATTCAGAAGATCTCAATTGATGTTCCCAAGGGAAGTGTCGTATCGATCATCGGTGCCAACGGATCCGGAAAATCAACGCTTCTGAAATCGATTTCAGGTTTGGTAAAGAGCAGAGAAGGACGAATAATATACGAAGGACGCGATATTTCCGGACTATCCGCTAATCAAATTGTAAACATGGGAATATCCCAAGTCCCTGAAGGAAGACAAATCTTTTCCCACCTGACTGTTCTGGACAATATTCATCTAGGCGCCTACTTGTATTTTAAGCGACGCTATCGCCGGGAGATAAGTGATCGAATAAAAACCACGTATCAGCTGTTTCCCATTCTTGAAAAACGATCCAAACAGATCGCGGGGACGCTTTCCGGAGGTGAGCAGCAGATGCTGGCCATTGCACGTGCTTTGATGGGCCGCCCGCAGCTGCTTCTTTTAGATGAGCCCTCAATGGGGCTGGCGCCCCTCATCGTGCGGGAGATATTTTCGGTCATCAAGCGGTTGAATGAATCCGGGACGACCATCTTGCTTGTGGAGCAAAATGCTAAAGCCGCTCTCAATATTGCTAAATACGCGTTTGTGCTCGAAACCGGAGAGATTGTGCTGGAAGGTCAGGCCGAAGATCTGTTGGACGATCCCAAGGTTAAGGCGGCTTATTTGGGAGGTTAGATAGTGTGACACTTTAAAGTGCCACTATTTAATCGTGGATGGGCACTATTTACTCGTTTGCTTGATTTTCTTTTAATGTTTGCTCAAAATCTTTAAAAAATGCGTTGCGTTTTTTCCAATCGGGGCCGAATCGTTTATTAAAGAAGGAGCCGAGGCGGTCAAATAGTTTTTCCCAGACAGGTTTACCTTTCCCCAGCACAACATCCTCAACAAAAACATCCAGTTCAGACATTTTTTCTTTTGGCAAAAAACTAACCGCACCCAGCCGAATCGACTGCTCAAGCGCTTCGGGCGTCAATGCATAGGCTGTCAACATAACCGTCGGAAAACCTCTTTTGACGGCCATTTTAAGCAATTCAAAGCCATTAACGCCCATGATATCGAGAATAACAAAATCATAAGTATAATTCATCAGATATTGGCGAGCGGTTTCATAATTGTCCGCTTTGTACACAAGGCACATGTCAAGTATTTCTTCGACAGTATCAAGAACATCAGGTTCATCATCGACGACTAACACCACCTTATCGTTCAAAAGATTCTCAGTGCTCATGTGCATTCTCCCTTCATATCATCTTATTCGCAGCTATCATTTGACTTTAAACGTAGGAAAATTCAACATAACCATTACATATAGAAAGATGGGGATAAATAATCAATAGTTTTTAATAGGAGGAGATAAAATTGGTGGGGTGGTTAATGATTATTCGCTTTATCCATCTGTTGAGGGATGGGGCGATGGATCGTCTTGGCCAATTTTGAGTTTGAACTCGCATTCCGGTTTCAGACAGGCCAGAAAAGTGCCTTCTTTTTTATTTGATTTTTGGATGACGAAAACAGCCCCGCACTCCGGGCATTTGCGGGCGACGGGTTTATCCCAGGTGGCGAACTCACATTTTGGATAACGATTGCAACCGTAAAATATTTTTCCCCGTTTAGACGTTTTTTGAACAAGCTCACCATCACATCCTGCATTGGGGCACTTGATGTCAGTTTTGAGGTTGGCGTTGTTGTGTTCCAAAGAGATGGTGTTTTTGCATGTCGGAAAGCCGCTACAAGATAGAAATTTTCCATACTTTCCTTGCCGGATGATCATCTGCCGGTTGCATTTTTCACATGTCTGATCAGAGGATTCTTTAAAGGTCGGTTCAACGGGTTGAATTTTACCCTTTTCATCCCGAACATAATTGCGGGAATATTTGCAATCCGGGTATCCGCTACAGGCCAGAAAATGGCCGTTTTTCCCGACCTTAATATGGAGCTTACGGTTACATTGGGGACATGTCATATCGGTTGGGGAACCGACTCCCTTTAAGCTCAACATATGTTTGGAGGCTGTATCCAGATCTTTGTCAAACGGTCGATAAAAACGGGATAAGATATCCAACGCATCCGCTTCGGCCGTTTCGATACGATCAAGATGATTTTCCATGGTGGCCGTGAAAGACACGTCAAAGATGTTAGGAAAGTTCTCCACTAAAAGATCGTTGACAAGGAATCCCAGTTCATTGGGTTTGAAGTGTCCTTTTATGAGGTCTACATAGCCCTTGCCCCGAATGGTTGCTAGGATCGCGGCATAGGTGCTGGGTCGACCAATCCCGTTTTCTTCAAGCTCCCTGATAAGTGAAGCCTCCGAAAATCTGGGCGGCGGTTTGGTAAAATGCTGCTTGGGATCTAATTTTCGGAGTGCCAATTCCTGACCCTGCGAAAGCTCGGGAAGTTCATCTTTTTTCTTGTTGGCTTTGAGTTCATCCTCGATCGGTGTGTAGAGTGCCGTAAAACCCGGAAATCGAATCGTCGAACCACTGGCCGTGAGCGAAAATGCGCCGGCCTTGATCGTAACCGCTGTACGATCGATCAGCGCCTGTTTCATCTGTGAAGCCACAAACCGCTGCCACACGAGGCGATACAAAGAGAGTTGATTTTGAGAAAGAAATGCCGCGACCTTTTCAGGTGTATTAAAAACGGAGGTTGGCCGGATGGCCTCGTGAGCATCCTGCACCTTTTTGCGGTTCTTAAAAAAGCGTGGCTTATCGAGTGCATAATTGGGTCCGAAGCGATCCTCGATAAGAACCTTGGCGTCGTCAGCCGCCTCTTTGGCGATACGGGTTGAATCGGTGCGCATATAGGTAATAAGGCCCACGGGTTCTCCCGGACCCAGATCGATGCCTTCGTAAAGCTGCTGGGCCACAGTCATGGTTTTTTTAGCCGAAAATCTAAGTTTGCGGATCGCCTCCTGTTGCAGCTTGCTGGTGGTAAAGGGCGGCAGGGGGTTGCGTTTGACAAGTTTTTTTTGGATTTTTTCAACAATGAATTTTTGACCGGAAAGCGCATCGGTAAATTCAGTGGCCGTTGTTTGGTCAGGAATTTCAATCTTCTTGCCGTCTTTTTTGACGAGAGTGGCTGTAAATGACGGTGGCATTGCTCCTTCAAGCTCAGCCGTAATGGTCCAGTATTCCACTGGTGTAAAGGCTTGAATTGCACGTTCGCGTTCACAAATAATCCGCACGGCGACCGATTGCACCCGTCCGGCGCTCAATCCGTTTTTGACTTTGCGCCATAAAAGGGGTGAGACCATATAACCCACCAGTCGGTCGAGTATGCGGCGCGTTTGTTGGGCTTCGTACTTAGGTCTATTTAGGGTTTCAGGTGTTTTGATGGCGGCCTGAATGGCATTGCGGGTCAGCTCGTGAAAAAGGACACGGTGAAATTGACGTCCCTTCTGCTTTAAAATTTCGGTTGTATGCCAGGCAATCGCTTCGCCTTCTCGATCGGGGTCGGGTGCCAAATAGATATCAGTTGCATCAGCGGCCGATTTTTTTAAGGATCTGACAACCTTCTGTTTACCCGGGATGGTTTTGTATTTGGGTTTAAACCCTTTGTCGATATCAATTCCCATTTCCTTCTGAGGCAGATCTTTTATATGACCCACGGTGGCGGCCACATTGAATTTGTCACCCAGGTATCTTTTTATGGTTCTTACTTTTGTCGGTGATTCGACAACTATGAGCGGTTTAGTCACTCTTTTTCCTCGCAAATCGAAAAATGTTTTCCCGGGTGCTGTTGCACAAACCCTTTCAATTCCAATCCAAGCAGGATGCTTGAAATTTTGCCCGGATTAAGGGCGGTTTTGCGTATCAGGGCGTCAATATGCAGCGGATAAGGTTCAAGCGCCTCATAAACCCCTAATTCTTCGGACGAGAGGGGTGGTTTGTTTTTTGTAGTGGCGGAAGGAGGCGAGGCTGTTGCCGTACGAATATCATGAGGAAGTTCATCGATAACATCCTGGGCGTGTTCCACAAGTTTGGCTCCCTGTTTTAGAAGTTGATGGGTGCCAATACTCTTAAAGGATTGAATACTCCCCGGGATGGCAAATACTTCCCTGTTTTGTTCGGCGGCCAATCGGGCCGTAATCAGAGAACCGCTTTTTTTAGTTGCCTCCACAATGACGGTTCCTAAGGAGATCCCACTGATAATCCGGTTGCGAATAGGGAAATTGTGACCGTCAGGCTCCGTATAAAGTGAAAATTCCGAGATTACAGCGCCGTTTTCCGCGATGCGGTGAAACAGGCCTTGATTTTCACGGGGGTATATCTGCTCAAGGCCGCTGCCTAATACTGCAACGGTTTGCCCCTGACCATTTAAAGCCCCGGTGTGCGCGGCCGTGTCGATTCCCCGTGCCATTCCGCTAACGATTATGAAGCCAAGTGAAACCAGATCCTGGCATAATTTTTTGGTAGTCGAAATGCCATAATGGGTGGCGATTCGAGATCCCACGACAGCGATATTTTTAATGGTACTGGGCAGCGTTCCGTAAACATAAAGAAAGGGGGGCGGATCAGGAATTCTTTGCAATAGAGGCGGGTATTGCGGATCCGACATGGTAACAATTCGGTAGCTTTTTTGAGACACAAGTTCGAGTTCTTTTTCAATCTTGTCCGGAATCACATGCGTCTTGATCCGCTGCACCAGGCGCAACGTCATCCCCTCAATTTTCAAAAGTGCATCGTGCGAAGCCCCAAAGACATGTTCGGGAGATTGAAAGCGATCAATAAGTCGTTTGAATAAGTGGTTTCCGATTCCGGGAACACTTTTAAGGGCAAACCAGGCTTGGATGTCGTTCATAAAATTTTTCAGTGTGTCCGTTTTCCTTTTTTTGCCTGTAAGGCAAGGATAATGGGACTGGCAATATACACGGAGGAGTATGTGCCGATCAAAACTCCCACAATCATCGCGAAAGCAAAGTCCTGGATAATGCCGCCCCCTAAAAAAAAGAGGGTGACGACCACGGCCAGGGTGGTCACCGACGTGAGGATTGTACGTCCAAGGGTTTCGTTAACGCTGCGGTTGATGATAAATTCGAGGGGATTTTTATGATATTTGCGCAGGTTTTCCCGAATTCGATCAAACACGATAATCGTATCGTTTAATGAATAACCGATAATGGTTAGAAGGGCCGCGATAATGGGCAACGTAAATTCTTTGTCAAAAATTGAGAAAATACCCACTGTGATAATAACGTCGTGGATAAGCGCCACGATGGCCCCCATGGCAAAGCGCAGTTCCAAAAACCAAAACAGGACGATGGTTATGATCAGCGCCGCCACCATTAGAAGGGGTATGCTGACGTTAAAAAGAGAAAGGATGTAAACGGCGCCCATTAGGGCGGCAGCCATTACGCCGCTTAAGATCCACTTCAGTTCGAAACGGCCGGAGATGTAAATGGTGATGAAAAGCAGGGCGTAAAACATGGCGAATAACGCTTTTTCGCGAAGATCCTGGCCAACCTGGGGACCCACCATCTCAATCCGACGGATTTCTGCCATTGCGCCGCTTGCGGCCTGCAGCGCATTTATAAGTGTTTGCGTTATTTTCTGGGTCGTTGTGATCGATTTGTCCGTGCGGATCAGAAATTCATTATCGGTCTGGTCACCGAACTGTTGTACCGATGGTTTTCCGAGATTGATCTGTTTGAGGCCCTGCTTGATATCGTCGATTCGAACCGGCTGTTCAAATTTTACCTGAATCAACGTTCCGCCATTAAAATCAATTCCAAGCCGAGGGCCCCGGTGAATCAATAAAGAAGCAACGCTAACCAAAATCATAATCACCGAAAGGGAGAAGGCGATCTTTCGTTTACCGATAAAATCAATATTAATATCAGTTTTGATAAACTGCATTGAAAAAAATCCTTTCGCACAGGGTAATTCTAGACTGTTTTACGTCAAGGGGCATGGCACGCACCTTCGCTGAAGATTCTTTGATCCGAATGTGATCATGTGACGCGTCATATACTCAGTTTTTTCATTTTTCGATTAATCAACAGATAATCGAATATGGAACGGCTTAGGATCAGTGCTGTAAACAGGCTTGAAATCACTCCCAGACTCAGGGTCACCGCAAATCCCCTAAGAGGGCCCGTTCCGAACTGAAACAGAACCAGAGCCGCGATAAGGGTCGTGACGTTGGCATCCAATATGGTCAGTGTGGCCCGGCTATAGCCGGCATCCAGGGACGCATGCGGGGTTTTTCCGAGCCGCATTTCTTCACGGATACGTTCAAATATTAAAACATTGGCATCGACCGCCATGCCTATGGTCAAAATGATTCCGGCGATCCCGGGAAGGGTCAGGGTGGCCTGAAAGCCGGCCAGCCCCCCGGCAATCAAGATAATGTTAAGAATTAGCGCTAGATCGGCAATGAGACCTGATCCTTTATAATAGATAATCATAAACAGGATTACGGCAATTCCGCCGACACACATGGAAATAAGCCCTTTATTAATAGAATCGGAGCCGAGCGATGGTCCCACGGTCCTTTCCTCAATAAAACGAACCGGGGCCGGGAGAGCGCCGGCACGTAAAACAATGGCCAGGTCACGTGCTTCCTCGGCGGTAAAACTTCCCGTGATTCGAGCCTGCCCCCCGCTAATTTTTTCCTGAATAACCGGCGCCGAGTAGACCGTTTTATCCAAAATAATGGCCAGCCGCTTTTTGACATTCTCTTCCGTAATGCGTTCAAAAAGTCGCGCCCCTTTTTTGTCAAAATTCAGCGAGACATAGGGCTCACTATATTGAGAGTCTATCTGAACCCTGGCATCCGTCAAATAGGCGCCCGTCAGAAGGGAACGTTTCTTTATCAGAAAAGGTTTTTTGATGCTGCGTTTGGAATCGGCATCCTCCTCGATCTGGTAAAGGATTTCAGTTCCCGGCGGCACATTACCCTTTAGGGCACTTTCAAGATCCGCAGTTTCGTCAAGCAATTTGAACTCCAAAAGAGCTGTTTTTCCGATCAACTCTTTGGCTCTTTCGGTATCCTTGATGCCAGGGAGCTGGATGAGGATTCGATTTTCACCCTGGCGGCGGATGTCAGGCTCGCTGACACCGAACTGATCAATCCGATTGCGGATTGTCTCCAGCGCCTGATCGGCAGCCATGCGATTGATGCGGTCTGTTTCTTTATCGGGGAGGTTCATGATAACTTTGTAGAAACCGCCTTCCATCGATTGGGAGATAATGCGCAAGTCTTTTAATTCTTTATCAAGTATTTTCTTGAAGTTATCGATGCTTTCGGTGTCTTTGATTTCGAGCCCTATTTTGGTTCCTTCGACTCGATCGATCCCCGCAAGTCGTACGCGGTTTTTCCTCAGCGTGCGGCGGACTTCATGCGTTAAGCGCTCGATCGTGTTCTCGACGGCTTTGACCGTGTCGACTTCCAGAATAAGGTGCATACCGCCCATTAAATCCAATCCCAGGTTAATTTTCTTATAGGGCCATAAGGTCGGCCTCAGGGTTGGGAGAATATGAATGATGGCAGCCAGAATGACGGCTCCGATAATAACAAGTCTCCATGAAAAGTTTTTCAATGGTTTCATCCTTTCCGCTAGCGAAAAGCCCCAGTTTGGGCTAAGTTGTCATTTTTCAGAGGCCTGTAAATGAATCAGGACGATTCCTAAAAATTAACATTTAGCGCTGGGGCTTATGGAATTTTCAAAAGGCTGAACTCTATTTTTTTTTGGTTTTTGGGTTGGATTTGCCCTCTTTCGCTGCCGGTGGCGGTGGCGCTGCCGCTGCCGAAAGTATAGAAGACACATTGCCCCGGTTCATTTTAACACGCACCTTGTCGGCGATTTCAACGGTAAGTGTCGTGTCGCTAACGCCAGTGATTCGGCCGTGAATCCCCCCACCGGTGACAACACGGTCGCCTTTTTTAAGGTGATTTAGCATTTCACGGTGATCTTTATTCTTTTTTTGTTGGGGCCGGATGAGCAGAAAATAAAAGATGACAAACATGATGATAATCGGGACAAAAGCCGAAAATCCACCGCCACCTTGGCCTGCCGCACCGCCACCTTGGCCCAATGCATATGCGATATTAAACAAAATCAATCCTCCTTAGTGTGTATTTCGTTTTAAGCTCCGATGGTGTCGCGGAAAACCCCCGTCATCTTGTGACACCGGAGTGTAAATTTAGGGCTATTCAAATACCCGATCGAAAATGGCGCTGATATACTTTAAATGATAGCTTACGTCAAATAGTTCTTCAATTTTTTCATGATTCAAATGGCGTGTGATCTTTTTATCCTTTTGAATCAACGCTTTAAAGTTCTGTCTGTTCTTCCAGGCCCGCATGGCAGGTGCCTGGACCATCTTATAGGCCTCCTCGCGGGTGACACCGCTTTCAACAAGAGCCAACATTATCTGTTGTGAGAAGATGAGGCCTTTTGACCGGTTGAGGTTTTTCATCATCTGGTCCGGATATACGATAAGATTTTCAATAAGATGGGTCAAGCGGTTTAGCATATAGTCGATTAGAATCGTGCTGTCAGGGGCGATTATTCTTTCAACGGAGGAGTGGCTGATGTCGCGTTCATGCCACAAAGGGATATTTTCCAATGATGCCATGGCATTTGATCGAACGATGCGCGCTAAACCGCTCATGTTCTCAGACCCAATCGGGTTGCGTTTATGGGGCATGGCCGAGGACCCTTTTTGGCCTTCGGAAAAATACTCTTCAGCCTCCAAAACTTCGGTTCTTTGCAAATGCCTGATTTCAACTGCAATTTTTTCGACTGTGCCGGCCATGATGGCAAGGGCGGTAAAGTATTCCGCAAATCGGTCTCTTTGCAGGATTTGGGTCGACGCCGGGGCCGGCTTCAAGCGAAGCTTTTTACAGACAAACGCCTCGACTTGGGGTGAAATGTTGGCAAAAGTGCCCACGGCTCCGGAGATCTTCCCAAAACTGATACCCCGCCGGGCATGTTTGAACCGTTCCCGATTACGACGCATTTCATCATACCATACAGCGATTTTCAGACCGAAGGTAATCGGTTCGGCATGGATCCCATGGGATCTCCCGATCATGAGCGTGTCTTTGTGTTTTATCGCTTTGTGCTTTAAGGCCTTTAAAAGGGCATCACAATCTTTGATGATAATTTGTCCCGCCTGTTTGAGGAGACAGGCCATGCTGGTATCAAGAATGTCAGACGAAGTGAGTCCCATGTGGACATATCTTGAATCGGGTCCGATATATTCGGCCACATTTGTTAGGAAAGCAATAATGTCATGCTTGGTTTCCAATTCAATTTCTTCAATTCGTTTAACCGTAAAGGTTGCCTTTTTTTTAATATTCGCAAGGGCATCTGGCGGGATTTTGCCCAATTCTGCCATGGCTTCACAAGCAGCCAGCTCAACTTTTAGCCATGTTTTGTATTTGTTTTCATCATTCCAGATATCGCCCATTGCTTTTCTGGTATAACGCTTGATCATTCGATAATTCTCCCAGATTATTGAGTCACAAATAGTTGTTTAGGGTGGCGATAGACAAATCCCCGGGATTTAACCTTCGGTCGGTATCCAGATGACTTCACCGTCAAATTGAATATGATCGATATTGCTAAAATTAATCTGATCCAGAAGTTCAAAAACACGCACCATATTGTAGATGACAATCTTTTCCAGCGGGTGGATTAAGTTTAGATCAATCGCGAGCCGGCGCTCCCTCAAATTATAAATATAGACCAGGTTTTCGGAGAATTTTAGCAGTTTTCCAATCCCGGTACTCGTTCCGTTGGAAATGGGCTCATCCGCACGGATAGAGACGGGTAGTTCTCGGCGAGCAAAATAATCTCTTAAAATCTGGAAATGCAAATTCCATATATTTTCTCCCCTCCGAACCACATGAATCCCAAACACTTTTTGGCCTAAGATTGTCGCAGGTTTCGAATAACGCTGTTTTTCATCAATTTTTGTTTTGATATCATTCTCAATGGGAGTCGGGCCCGCCTTCTGAGTTATTACCTTTTTATCCCCGGAGGCTTCCGTTTGGAGGGCTTTGGGGGTGTCCGGTTGAACCCGTTTCAGAACAGTTGCCGGAACATCTTTGGGAATTATTACCTTTTTATCCGTGGAGGCTTCCGTCTGAAGGACCTTAGCACTTTCGGGTTGAATCTGTTTAGGAATAGCCGCCCGAGCATCTTTGAGGATATCTTTTTCGATAATGTCCCCTTCTTTTAGATGAATTTCATCCAGTATTTCCTGCATCGGGACTGTGATATCGCCCACTTTAAGTGATTCATCAGATTTTACAATTAAATCAACACCTTTTTGGATACCAAAAGCCTCCTTGCGCTGATCGATGAGGGTCTTTAGCTGTTGATCCTGATCAAGCTTGTTGTAATCGATCACAGGAGGATGTTTTACACGGATGCGAACCCTTTTGGGCACCTCCTGGGGGAGGGGCGCGGTGTCTTCTCCGGGTGTCGATGAAACTTGAGATTTTGAGTCATGTCTGCTGAAGATCTCTTGGGGGGTAATTTTTATCCGTTTAGGTGGCTTGGCCTGCACCGGCGGGGGGAGTTTTGCGTCTTTTTTTAGGGCTTCGAGCAGGGGTTTTATGGCCGCCTTTGGAACCATGACCTTCTCAGCTGCGTCTGTTGTTTCTGGTTTTTTTAGGGCTTTGAGCAGGGGTTTTATGGCCGCCTTTGGAACCATGACTTTCTCAGCTTCTTCTATGGTTTCAGGTTTTTTTAGGGATTCGGGCAAGGATTCTTGCAGCGACTTTGGAACCATGACTTTCTCAGCTTCTTCTATGGTTTCAGGTTTTTTTAGGGAT
>CAZHAH010000014.1:32186-58057 GCA_964530095.1 uncultured Desulfobacteraceae bacterium
TCGGGCAAGGATTCTTGCAGCGACTTTTGAACCGCCGCCTCCTCAATCGGTTTTTTTGACTCAACTTTTTTTAAGGATGCCACTGACGGTGTTTTTGCATACGATTGCTTATTCTCGGTTTCGGTCGCTTGGGGGGATTCAGGAGGCGCTGTGACTTTTGGTGCCGGCGTCACCCACAACCAAACCGCGGCTGCCGCTGCCGTAATGATGACAAACGGAATGAGCACCGTTTTGAGAGATACTTTTCGACTATGCTTTTCTTTTTTGGGCATGATGATCACCTGGCCGCTTATTTCTCACACAAAATCTTGCTTTCCCCGGGTATCAGGCTGGTTTCGCTATCGATAGTGATTGAAAGACCGCGCCTCAGTTCGAGATCTAAAATTTCGCGACGCTTTTTGTTTAATAAATAATCTGCGATTTTAGGCGGGACAATACCTTTGACTGGGTTCATGTTGGCCTTTAGTGTCTCGAGGCGTAGTTTGCGGAGAAAACCAAGCGCAAGTGATTCGGTTGATAAAATCTGGCCTTTGCCCTGACATTGAGGGCAGCTTTGAAAGCTCCCGAATTCAATGGAAGGCCTGATTCGTTGCCTTGACATTTCCATCAGACCGAACCTTGATATTTTCCCGACTCGGGTCCGAGCCTTATCTTCCTTGACATGGTTTTTCATGGTTCTGAGAATCTCGGTCCTGTGGTTGGGGTCCTTCATATCGATAAAATCGATGATGATAAGTCCCCCCAAATCTCTAAGCCTCAATTGCCGCGCGGTTTCTTCGGCGGCTTCAAGGTTGGTTATATATGCAGTTTGTTCGAACGACTTTTCCTGAGTCGATTTGCCGGAGTTTACATCAATGGCTACCAACGCTTCAGTCGATTCGATAACAATCGATCCGCCTGATTTCAAACTCACGCGGGTCTCATAAATTGAGGCAATCTGATGCTCTAACTGATGTTTGGAGAAAATCGGCTTATCGCTCTGATAATAATGTGTGAGTTTGGTGTGCTTGGGAGAGATCAACCTCACGAAATCTTTAACTTCTTTAAAAACGGTTTCGTCATCAACGAGAATACCCGCAACATCGAGGGTGAAATAATCTCTAAGGGATCTCAAAACCAGATTCTGCTCTTTGTACAGCAGCGCCGGTGCTTTTTCCTTGATCCCCTTTTTATTAATATTTTTCCACAATCTTAAAAGATAGTGTATATCTTTGGTGATGCGTGCTTTTGAGCATTTGGCCCCTGCGGTTCGAACAATGAGCCCAAATCCATCAGGAAGTTTCAGCTGGCTGACAATCTTTTTAAGCCGTAAGCGTTCACCTTCATCTTCGATTTTTCGGGAAACGCCCAAATTGGGACTCCCGGGCATCAGAACCGTGTGCCGGCCAGGCAGTGATATATAGGTGGTGAGAAGGGCACCCTTTTTTAATATCGGATCCTTGACGATCTGTACCAGAATTTCCTGCCCCCGTTTTAGGATGTTGGGCAGGGAGCGGCTTCCCGATCGGGTATCCTGAAAGTAATCTGAGTGAATGTCGTGTCGGGGCAGGAAGCCGTGGCGGTCGGCTCCATAATCAATAAACACGGCCTGCAAGCTGGGTTCCGTGCGTGTAATAATTCCTTTGTAAATATTCCCGTGGGTAATTTCTCTGGCGGCACTCTCAATATGAAATTCCTCAAGTCGGTTGTTTTTCACTTTGGCGATTCGACACTCTTCAGGATCGACCGCATTGATTAAAATCTTAATACTCATAGGGTGATAAACATATTTTCAAGATGTTGAATTCTAAACGCCAATTAAGCGAGAAAAGGCTCAACTGGGGGGGATATTCGTTAGTGACTACCCACGAATATTTAATAGCACTTTAAAATGTCCAATTCAGAAATGCGGATTTTTTGTGTTGGACAGATCCGCGGAGAACGCCGTCCAGCGCAAAAAAAGACCATTTATGGATGGACACTTAAAAGCGTCCGGAATTCGTGAGCTTTGTCAAGGTTCGCTTATGTTTTTGAATAAGCAATTGTACCAAACAAGTCAAACGATTTCTCCGAACCATCAGGACATAACCCGGAAGAGACGTATGCGCTGAACCGTAATTGACAGTCAGCCTTGCTATTGCTATCATTTTATGGCATGAGGAGAAAAAATGGAATCGGTCTCTGAGGAAGCGTATGAACTGGTGTTGAAGCGCATATTTTGCAAAACGGATTACAGTTAGGGGATAACTCGCAGTATGGATGAAAAATACGATCCAAAAAAAATGGAATCAAAATGGCAAGCCGTTTGGGAATCATCGAAACTATTTAAAGTCGAGGAGGACCTTTCGCGAGAAAAATATTATCTATTGGAAATGTTTCCATATCCATCCGGAAATATTCACATGGGGCATGTTCGTAATTATACGATTGGGGATGTTGTCGCTCGATACAAACGGATGGCCGGCTATAATGTCCTTCATCCGATGGGATGGGATGCTTTCGGCATGCCTGCAGAAAATGCGGCGATTGACAATAAAAGTCATCCGGCTGTTTGGACATATCAAAATATCGAAGCCATGCGGGTACAACTCAAAAAATTGGGGTTTTCCTATGATTGGGAACGTGAGTTAGCCACCTGTCATCCTGAATATTATCGATGGGAACAGTGGCTCTTTCTGAAAATGCTCGAGAAAGGGATGGCCTACCGCAAGGAGTCATTCGTAAACTGGTGTGAGAGTTGTCAAACGGTTTTAGCTAACGAACAGGTGGAGGCCGGCATGTGCTGGCGATGCGGAAAACCCGTTCGCCAGAAGAAACTATGGCAATGGTTTTTCAAAATCACCGATTTTGCCGAAGATCTATTGGTGTATTGTGACAAGCTCCCAGGATGGCCTGATAAAGTGATTACGATGCAGAGAAACTGGATCGGCAAAAGCCTTGGGGCCGAGATTCATTTTCAGATTTTTGATTCGGATCAAACCATACCGGTTTTTACGACCCGCCACGACACGGTTTTTGGGGCCACATTCATGTGTTTAGCTCCCGAGCATTCTTTGGTTCTTGAACTGTCCCATGGGACTGAACAGGAAAATGCGGTCCTGGAATTTGTAGAGCGCATGGCTTTACAGGATCGATCCCTCAAAGCGGTGGAATCGTATGAAAAGGAGGGCGTATTTGTCGGCGCTTGGTGTCAAAACCCGCTTAGCGGGCAACGCGTTCCCGTATATACCGCCAATTTTGCCCTTATGGAATATGGAACAGGGGCCGTCATGGGTGTCCCGGCACATGATCAACGTGATTTTGATTTTGCCAAAAAGTACGGCCTCGAAATTATACCGGTGGTTAATCCGAACGCTGAGGAACTGTCGGCCTCTGAAATGCTTGAAGCATATGTGGGTGAAGGGGTGATGATAAACTCCGGTGCGTTTAACGGGATGAATAATATTGAGGCCATGGAGGCTATTGCGCAATTTCTAGAGGATAACAATCTGGGGAAAAAAACGGTCAGTTTCCGATTGAGAGACTGGGGGATTTCGCGCCAAAGATATTGGGGCGCACCCATACCGATAGTGCATTGCGATAAATGCGGCAGCGTGCCTGTGCCCGAATCGGAACTGCCTATCTTGCTGCCTGAAAATGTCGATATGCTGGAGGGAGGTAGATCACCTCTGGCCGAGTTGGATTATTTCCGCAAAACCACCTGCCCGCGTTGCGGTGATCCGGAGGCGATGCGTGAAACCGATACGATGGATACCTTTGTCGAGTCTTCTTGGTATTTTGAACGCTACTGCAGCCCCCAATATGATAAAGGTATTTTTGATAAAACAGCCGTGGATTACTGGATGCCGGTTGACCAATACATCGGTGGGGTGGAGCATGCTATTTTACATCTTCTGTATTCTCGATACTACACCCGTGTCCTGCACAAATTGGGTCTGGTCCGATACAAGGAACCGTTTACACGCTTGCTGACACAGGGGATGGTCTGCAAGGAAACGACCGCATGCCCGGAGCACGGTTTCTTGTATCCGGAGCAGATCGAGGAAAGTGATTCTCATTGTCGCTGCAAAAAATGCGGCCGTAAAGCGACCATCGGGCGAGTCGAGAAAATGTCTAAATCGAAAAAGAATGTGGTGGATCCCAGGACACTTCTTGAAAGGTACGGGGCCGACGTGGCGCGTCTTTTTTGTCTTTTTGCTGTTCCGCCGGAAAGAGATTTGGAGTGGAGCGAACAAGGAGTGGAGGGAAGTTATCGGTTTTTAAACCGTGTTTGGCGTCTTTTCAGAAAACAACTGCCATCGATTCAGAAGACGCTCACTTATGACGGGCCGGTTGATCAACTGGAAGGGGCTCCAAGAGAGCTGTATAAAAAAATACACCAGGTCATCCATAAAGTGACAAATGATATCGAGGAACGATTTCACTTTAACACCGCCATTAGCGCAGTCATGGAATTGGTAAACATGATCTATGGGATGAATGATGATGCAAAGATCGATCAGCAGGATCCTCTAACTTTAGGTGTATTGCGTTTTGCAGTAGAATCAATCCTGCTTTTGCTATCTCCCATGGTCCCTCATTTTGCGGAAGAGCTGTGGGAGGCTCTCGGGCAGGACTCAAGTATCCTCTTGGCGTCCTGGCCCTCATACAGGGAAGATGCTCTTATCAAGGATGATTTCTTAATCGTTGTGCAGGTAAACGGAAAACTGCGCAGCAGATTCAACGTTAGCCCGGATGTAGACGATGAAAGGATAAGAGAGTTGGCCATGACCGATGAGCGTGTCCGTAAGTTCATTAATGGCAAACCGGTTAGGAAAGTTGTCGTGGTAAAAAACAAACTGGTCAATATCGTGGTTTAAAGGCGATGATTTTACGATGCGGAGGGCTGTTAGCGGGTCATAAAAACCCTGCCAAAGGTTTTATATGCCTTATTATTTTCCTGGGTGGAATGGTTTGGATGAGCTGCGGATACCGTTTTGCAGGGGGTGGCAAATTCCCCGGAAACGTACAAGATCTCTTTGTTGATATTCTCGAAAATCGCACTTCAGAAACCGGTATTGAGAACACTTTCACCAATGATCTCATCTATGAAATAACCAGGCGGAAAAAAGTTGTCCTGACCACCCGTGACCGAGCCGATGCAGTTCTTTCTGGTACGATTAAGGCGCTTACAATCGAAGACATTTCCCACCGAGGCACGCTGACATCCCTTGAAAGACGGGTGACGGTAACCGTTGATCTGCAATTAACCAAACCTGGCGGCGAAACCATATGGTCAGCCCAGAATGTTTCCGAAAACGAGGAATATAATGTCGCCTCCGACAAACAGGCGACCGAGCAAAATCGAAGAAATGCGATTTTGGCCCTTTCCAAAAGATTGGCGGAAAGTGTTTCTGGTCGTCTAACGGAAGATTTTTAAAAATTTGCCGGCTTCGTAAAAAGTCCAATTAGCGCTGAAGCTTCACTAATGTGTCTGCGTTGCGCTTCATTTCGTGTTCACTGCGGCGTACATAAGTACGCCTCATTCCACAAAATTCGCGACGTCTTGAACTTGAACTTTTTACTTTGCCGTCGCAAATTCGACTTTTTATGAGTTCATCAGGTTTGGTTTAATAAAAATCGGGATTAGGCGTGGAGGCCGTTAACGAGCTTGGAGAGGCGGGAAATCTTACGGGCTGCGGTTTTCTTATGAATCCCCCCTTTTTGGGCTGCCTTGTCAATGACGGATTTAGCGGTATTCAACTGATTCAATCCCTCGTCGCCCGATGCTTCACTTGCCGCCAGCCTCACTTCTTTAACCATATTTTTGATCCTGGTTCTATTGGTTCGATTTCGCAGACGGCGAATCTGATTCTGGCGGGCGCGTTTCAGTGCTGATTTATGATTAGCCAAATTTTGTTACTCCTTTCGCAAGATTGACAAAAAAGATTTATTTAGCTGAAGATTAATGCTATTGTCAAGCGATTTTCACGATAAGGACGCTTTTATATCAATGGCGGCAGACAATGAAAATGCCCGTGTAACCCGGGCAGCCGGAATCGTGGGTGCTTCAACTTTGTTAAGCCGAGTATTCGGATTTGCGCGGGACATGGTTATCGCCTGGTTTTTTGGAGCCGGGCTCAGTTCGGATGCATTTTTTGTGGCCTTTAGAATTCCCAATCTACTCCGCAGACTCTTCGCAGAAGGTTCCTTGAGCATTGCATTTATACCTGTCTTCACTGAATATCTGAATAACCAAGGTAAAGCCGAGGCCTTTCGGCTGGCAGGGGCCGCGCTGTGGCTTTTATCTCTTATGCTGGTTTTTATCAGTGTGGCCGGGATTCTTTTATCTCCCCTGATTGTTCGGATCATCGCCCCGGGATTCGGTGGCTCCCTTGAAAAATACGCCCTCACCCTTACACTTACCCGCATTATGTTTCCCTATATATTCTTTATCGGACTGGTTGCACTTTGTATGGGAATTCTAAACGTCCTGGGGCACTTTGCAGCACCCGCACTGGCTCCCGTTTTCTTAAATCTGGCCATGATCGGATCTGTTTATTGGCTGGCACCCCGAATGGATAATCCGATAACGGGACTTGCCTGGGGGGTGCTCATCGGCGGTTGCCTCCAGCTTGTGCTTCAGATTCCCTTTTTGATCAAAAAGGGAATTTATTTCTGGCGCAAAATCAGAATATATCACCCCGGCTTAAAAAAGATTGGTATTTTGATGCTCCCGGCGGTTTTTGGCGCTGCCGTCTACCAAATTAATATTTTGGTGGGAACGCTTTTAGCGTCGCTATTGGCCGAAGGAAGTGTGTCCTATCTGTATTATGCAGATCGTTTGGTGCAATTCCCGCTAGGGATCTTTGCCATCGCCACGGCAACAGCTGTATTGCCGAGTCTATCCAGGACGGCGGCATCAAAGGATTTTGAGGCTTTGCGACAGACTTTCGCACATGCCATGAACCTGGTCTTTTTCATCACGATTCCCTCTATGATAGGATTGATTGTCCTTAGAGAACCGATTGTGGCGCTTTTATTCAAACGGGGCGCTTTTGATGCGTCTACGGTGAGATTGACCGCATATGCCCTTTTGTATTATGCTGTCGGCCTCTGGGCATTTTCGGGGGTTAGAATAGTGGTGTCGGCCTTTTATTCGCTGCAGGATACGAAAACACCTGTTCAAATTGCTTTTATATCGGTTATCGGAAATATTATTTTGGGTATCATATTAATGCAACCGCTCGGACACGGCGGACTGGCCCTTTCAACATCCCTGGCCTCGATGTTAAACTTGGGCCTTCTCATCCGATCTTTAAGAAAAAAGATGGGCTCAATCGCACTGAGCCTGATTACCAAATCGGCGGGAAAGACGCTTTTTTGTTCCGCATTGATGGGAATCATTGTGTGGGGGCTGGCATTAAGCCTTCTGCCGCAGGCAGAAGGCTCCGTTTACCACTTGTTGGGTGGCCTCAGTGTTTGTATCGGGTGCGGATTTTTGCTCTATTTTCTATTTGCCTTTTTAATGAAAAGCCCGGAGATGGAAGTGGTACTCAAAACGGCCCGGAGGGGTTTTTTAAAGTGATGAGTTCCAGACAGAAAATCTTAATCGCTTTTGCCTTGCTGGTTTTATTTAATTTCATCCTGGTCATTATTTTTGGTGATAACGGTCTGGTCGATCTGTATCTGCTTCGAAATGAAAAAGAAAATATCGTCCGCAAAAATGAGTTGCTGCAAAAAAAGAATATGTCATTGTTTCGTGAAATTGATCGCCTTAAACATGATCCCCAATATATCGAAAATGTGGCTCGTCAAGAACTGGGAATGATCGGAAAAGATGAGTTTATTTTTAAGCTGAAAGACAAGGATCAGGATTTAGATGAGCCCTGAAGCTGAAATCCGGACGGCCACGATGGCCAAAATCTATGTCGAACAAGGTTATTTTGAAAAGGCAGCTGTGATCTATCGACACCTCCTAACCCAAAATCCCGACCGGCAGGATTTTTTAGATGCACTTGACATGATAGAGAAAAGATTGTCTTCCAAAAAGAAAATAGAACCAGGCCATATGATTCTTTTATTTCGAGAATGGATTGATCTGCTGTTGAAATACAATCAATACCAAAAATTAAAAAAAATACAAAATCACTATAATAAGTAATTGGCGGGTAAAATTGGTTCGTAATAGTAGAAAAGGAGGTATGCCCATGGCTGAAAAGAGAATGAGGGGCAGGGTGGGGATCGTTTTTCTGGCCTTGGTAGCGCTGCTTTATCTGGTATCGGGGTGTTCGACATTAACGAGGTGGACACACTCTGCTGCGTCCCAGAAAACCAGTCAAGCTGAGAATGAAACCGCACCTTTATATTATGATTTCGGAGATATTTTGTTGCCCAGAGAACTGAAAGTGGACAAGAAGGCCTCGTTTGTTTTTCGGACCCCCGGGCTGTCGGCCGGGGTTTTGGCTTTGAAAGGAAGGGTTGATGGAGGTTCTCTAATCGCTTTTTTTGAAAACAATATGGCCAAAGACAACTGGCAGCCGGTGAGTTCCTTTAAGTCTCCGCGTACCATTATGTTGTTTAGAAAAGAAAATCGATGGTGTGTTATTAATATCACTGAAAAGGAGTTCTCTACGCACGTAGAAGTCTGGGTAGCGCCAACTATAGCACAGGTGGAATCAGGCTTGATTAAGTAGAACCCCCGTCGAGCGAAAAAAGTTCAACGGGGGGGGATATTAGTTAAATGTTAATGGTTATTAGCTTAAATCCCGTTCACCATTTTATATTTCTTGTACATATGAGATACAATTTTGATTGAAATTTTGCCAAAACCAATAACTGATAACTGATAACAAATAACATCTAATCGAAACCGGTTTCGTGATATGAATTCGAATCAAAATGTGGTTGCGCTTATAGATGAAATTTCGCATGCGCTTTATGGCCTGGCCGAGGCAGGCTGCCGGGGATTTGACTGCTCCTCTCTCACGCTTGAGACACTTTCATCTTGGGATTCGGAATCTGGAATTGATGCAGAGAGTCTGGCCGAAATTCGGATCGATTTGGGAGACTGCACCCGGTGCGCTCTTTCTCGAAGCCGCACCCATATTGTTTTCGGAACCGGAAATCCGACCGCCGAACTGATGTTCGTGGGTGAGGGGCCTGGGATGGAGGAAGACCGCCAGGGAGAGCCGTTTGTCGGCGCTGCCGGTCAGTTATTGACCAAAATTATCGACGCGATTCAGTTGTCACGCAGTCAGGTCTATATCGGCAATGTGATCAAATGTCGTCCACCGGGAAACCGAAACCCGACCTTAAAGGAGATCGAAACCTGTACCCCGTTTCTGGACCGTCAGATTGCCGCCGTTAAACCCGACTTCATCTGTGCCCTGGGAACTTTTGCCTCCCAGACACTTCTCAAGACGACACAACCGATATCACACCTCCGGGGGCGTTTGTACGATCGATCGGGTACCAAAGTGCTGCCAACTTACCACCCGGCCTATCTCCTGCGAAATCCTGAAAAAAAACGGGAAGTTTGGAATGATATGCAGTTATTGATGAAAGAAATGGACCAAACAAAGAGAATTTAGATCAGGTGACGCAGATGCGGAACATTACGCTGATATTGCTTGTGTTTTGCGGCCTTGCTTTTACGACCGGTGCTGAGGCTCAGGAGGATCAAATTTATATCATTCCGGTCTCTGATGCCATCGGACCGGGAGTGGCCGATTTTATTATAAAAGGAATCGACAAAGCGACCGCCGCCAGGGCAGCCTGCATCGTTATTGAACTGGATACCCCCGGTGGGCTTGCCGAATCTATGCGGATTATCGTTATGGCTATTTTCGGGAGCAAAATTCCGGTTGTGGTTTACGTGGCACCGAGTGGGGCTCGGGCCGCTTCGGCCGGAGTGATGATCACGATGGCGGCAGATATAGCCGCCATGGCACCCGGTACGAATATCGGTGCGGCCCATCCGGTCGGCGCGGGCGGAAAAGAAATCGGCGGGGCAATGTCCGAAAAGGTTACCAACGACATGGTGGCGTATGTTAAGAGCATCGCTGCCAAACGGGGACGGAATGTGGAATGGGCCGAAAAAGCAGTGCGGGAAAGCGCTTCAGTAACCGAATCCGAAGCGTTAAAAGAAAATATTATCGATGTCATCGCCAAAGATGTTGATGATCTCCTCGTTCAAATAAAAGGAAAAAACATCGAAGGGAAAGGTGCACTCCGTTTTGATGGAACAAAAAAAATCATCTTGAGGGAAAACATCCGAACCAAAATTTTAAAAATGATCAGCAATCCCAATATCGCCTATATCCTCATGATGATCGGAATGGCCGGTCTCTATTTTGAACTTTCGCACCCAGGCGCTATTTTTCCGGGCGTCGTCGGGGGTATTTCAATCATACTGGCCTTCTTTGCCTTCCAGACACTTCCCGTCAATTACGCTGGATTTCTGCTTATCCTTCTTTCCCTCGTCTTTTTTATTATGGAAATGAAAATCACCAGTTATGGACTTCTGAGTATTGCCGGGACCGTATCGCTGTTTCTGGGTTCCCTTATGCTCTTTGAAGATTCTACCGGATTGAGGCTTTCGTGGCGAGTACTGCTTCCCACCCTTGTAATGATTTCGGGTTTTTTTGTAGTCGTGGCCGGCTTAGTCTTTAGATCACAGGTTTCGAAACCCAAAACCGGAGCTAGCGGGCTCATCGGGGAAATCGGGGTGGTTAAAAAAAGGATAGCGCCGGATGGCAAGGTTTTTGTGCATGGGGAATTGTGGAACGCCGTTGCCGCAGATCCGATCGCCAAAGGTATGACCGTACGTGTGATTGGCATTAAAAATCTGCTTCTTGAAGTTGAGCCCACGTCAGACAACATTAAGCAATAGGAGACTGAGAGATGATTAGTACAATTGCCATTATCGTAATCGTAATTTTATTTCTTTCCTCAGCAATCCGAATATTGAACGAGTATGAGCGAGCGGTGGTTTTCAGGTTGGGACGAATTCTGAAATCCAAGGGGCCGGGCCTGATCATTCTTATTCCGGTGATTGATAAAATGGTAAAAGTGAGTATGCGGCTTGTGGCCATGGATGTCGACCCTCAGGATGTCATTACGCGTGACAATGTTTCTGTAAAAGTGAATGCGGTTATTTATTTTCGCGTGATCGATCCGACCAAAGCCATTGTGGAAGTGGAGAATTACAGCTATGCCATGTCCCAGTTGGCCCAGACGACCTTAAGGAGTGTTTGCGGGCAGGCCGAGTTGGACGAACTCCTGTCCGATCGGGAAAAAATCAATGCCCAGCTGCAGGAAATTCTGGACACGCACACGGATCCCTGGGGGATTAAGGTGGCGACGGTGGAGCTGAAGCATATCGATCTCCCGCAAGAGATGCAGCGCGCCATGGCCAAACAAGCCGAGGCTGAGCGCGAACGACGTGCCAAGGTAATCAATGCCGAGGGAGAATATCAGGCCGCAAACAAACTTGCTGAAGCAGCCGAAATCATTCAGACACATCCCGTCGCATTGCAGCTGCGCTATCTGCAAACGATGCGCGAAATGTCAGCCGAGCAGAATACAACCACCATTTTTCCTTTCCCAATGGACCTTTTCAGGCCTTTAATCCGGCTTTTTGAAAAGGAGAAAGAAAATGCAGCGGATGCTTAGCGCAGGAGAGATAAAAGCGCTAACAAGTTGTTGACATAATCAAAAAAATAAGTTTAGTGTTTAAGACTGATTTATAATGGTAAACGAATCGACGTAATGAATGCGGACGGGGGCTTTTAGGCCTCCGTCTGTGCTTTTCGACGCCAAGCAATTTAACTGCATAAGGTTGCATAGGCTTCGGGAATTCCGAGAAAGGGGATTTGTTTGAAGATGGAAGAGAAAAAAATGGAAACCAAAGAAAAACTTCTGGAAAAAATGACCGTCAAAGAGCTGCGCCAAATTGCCGTGGAGATGCCCGAAATAACGGGTGTGCATGGCAAAAACAAAGCCGAATTGCTGAGCGCCATCAAAGAAGCTAAAGGGATTGTGGATGAACCGATTAAAAAAGCGGATGCCACGGTCCGTGAAATGAAGAAAAAAATCAGAGTATTGAAAAAAGAACGCCAAGCGGCGCTGGAGGCCCAAGACAAACGGGTGGCGAAAATTTGCAAACGTCGCATATCCCGGCTCAAGAAAAGAACCCGCAGCGCGGCGTAATTGATGGATAGGCACCTGCGAAGATATCGATAGGGAAAAGGGTGCCAAAGTATTCAAAGGCTAATGGAATCATCCGCGGTTAAAGATCTTATCGGCTCTTTTATTGAATCGCTCAGAGCCGAACGGGGCTGTTCTCAAAATACATGTCGAGCTTACGCACATAACCTGGAGGAATTTAGGGCCTATATCGAAAAGCAAAGTTCATCCGAACAGCCCCTAAAACGATTCCCGGCAAACAAGATTGATCGTTTGATGGTAAGGCGCTATCTGGGATGGTTGCACAAAAGAAATAAAAAGTCGACCATCGCACGGAAACTCTCTGCGTTGCGATCATTTTTTAAATATCTCGTAAAACACGGAGTGATACAAGAAAGCCCGGTTGATTCGACCCTTACGCCAAAAACAGAAAAAACGATTCCGGTCTATCTTTCGGTGGATGACATGTTTCGACTCCTGGATTCCTTAAATCGCGATTCATTGCTGGATCTGAGAAACCGCGCTATTTTGGAAACGTTTTATTCCAGCGGATTGCGCGTGTCGGAAATGGAGGGTCTTGATGCCGCAGATATCGATTTGGAGGCATGCGAAATTCGAGTCATCGGGAAAGGGAACAAGGAACGCGTCGTTCCGGTGGGGAAAAGGGCCCTTGAGGCTGTAAGGGACTACCGCAAAGCACTGCAAAAAAAAAGGGGGATAGACATAGAAGCGCAGGGGGTGCTATTTTTCAACAAGGATGGCGGGCGCCTTTCAACGCGATCGATTGCGCGTATTTTGGACAAGTTGGCTCGCTCTTGTGGATTTGAAGTCCCCATTTCACCGCATGTTCTGAGACATACATTTGCGACCCATATGCTCGATGCCGGGGCCGACATGAGGGTTGTACAGGAGCTTTTAGGACACAAAAGCCTATCAACAACCCAGAAATATACGCATGTCAGTATGGATCGGCTCATGCAAACATACGACAAGACCCATCCGCGGCGGTGAATCCTTGATTAACAATTGGTCTTGGATCTCCTTTGAGATTTGGATACTGTAATTTGGAATTTATTTGAAATTTGGTGCTTGTAATTTGTTATTTCCGGTTTATCCGGGTTAGGGTGAAACAATGAACAGCCATGGAACCACCATACTCGCCGTCCGGCACAATCGTGAAATTGCTCTTGCCGGTGACGGACAGGTGACTTTAAACGATACCATCATTAAACATCACGCCAAAAAGGTCCGTCGGATATACAATGACAAATTACTGGTAGGGTTTGCCGGGGCTACGGCAGATGCATTGAATCTCTTTGATCGGTTTGAGGCGAAGCTGGAAAGATACAATGGAAATCTAACCCGCAGCGCAGTTGAATTGGCAAAAGACTGGCGTACCGATAAGTACTTGCGACGTCTTGAAGCGCTGATGATTGCACTGGATGCAGCGAACATGTTCCTTATTTCCGGTAACGGGGATGTGATCGAACCCGATGAGAATATTATTGGGATCGGTTCGGGGGGTACTGTGGCACAGGCAGCGGCCATGGCGCTTATCCGATTTGGGAGTCTGGGTGCCCCGCAAATCGCAGAGGAAGCCATGAAGATTGCGGCTTCGATATGTATTTATACCAACAATTCGATCACCCTTGAGGTATTGGAAAGCGTTTAATTTGGAATATGAATGATTTAAAACCGCATGAAATTGTCAGAGAGCTAGATAGATACATCATCGGGCAAGACCAGGCCAAACGCTCGGTTGCCATCGCTTTGAGAAATCGGTGGCGCAGACGGCAGGTAATGGATGATCTGCGCGATGAGATTGCGCCCAAGAATATCATTTTGATCGGGCCAACCGGAGTCGGTAAAACAGAGATCGCCCGGCGGTTGTCCATGCTTACCGATTCACCCTTCACCAAGGTGGAAGCCTCCAAGTTTACCGAAGTCGGTTATATCGGGCGAGATGTAGAATCGATGGTAAGAGACCTTCTGGAGCTAACGGTCAATAAGTTAAAATCTGAGCAACAGGAAGCCGTCAAAGAAAAGGCATCTCAGATCGCCGAGGAGAGAATGCTCGATCTGCTTTTGCCAAAGCCGGGGGCTCAAAAACCTTCCGGCGAAGATTCAGACGAGACGCAGTTTGAACTGGTCACCTCCAATAGCAATGAGCCGAGTTCCACCCGGCAGAAGCTTCGTAAGATGCTCAGGGCCGGAAAGCTCGATAATCGCTATGTCGACCTTGATGTCTCAGACCGCGTCATGCCGGTAGTGGAGATTTTTTCCAGCGCCGGAATGGAAGATATGGGCATCAATTTTAAGGATATGCTGGGTGGCCTTTTACCGAAAGGAAAAAAGCGACGCAAACTGAAGGTGAAAGAAGCTCGCGAAATATTATCTCACGAGGAGGCCCAGAATCTGGTCGATATGGAGAAAGTGGTGAACCAGGCGATTGAAAAAGTTGAGCAATCCGGAATCATCTTTCTGGATGAAATTGACAAAATCGTCGGAAAGGACAGCGGGCACGGCCCGGATGTTTCGCGCGAGGGCGTTCAACGGGATTTGCTGCCGATTATTGAAGGCTCAAGCGCAACCACCAAATACGGTCCCGTTAAGACCGATCACATATTGTTTATCGCTTCGGGCGCCTTTCATACGGCCAAGCCTTCGGATCTAATACCGGAACTTCAAGGCCGATTTCCGATACGCGTGGAGCTCGATTCTTTGGGTCACAAAGAGTTTGTGCGCATCTTAACCGAACCCAAAAATGCGCTTCTGCGCCAATATTTGGCCCTCATAAGGACGGAAGGGGTCGAGGTGGTTTTCGAAGATGATGCGGTTGACGAGATCGCCAGAATTGCAGAGGATGTCAATAATCTCACCGAAAACATCGGCGCCCGAAGACTTCATACCCTAATGGAATGCCTCCTTGAAGATGTATTATTCGATGCGCCTGAAATGAATGGCAAGCGGGTCATAGTTGATCGTCAGTTCGTAGATGATAAGCTTAAGGACATTAAGACTGACGAAGACTTAAGCCGGTATATTCTATAACCCTAAATGAGCGTAAACAAAATGAAAAAACATTTCATCTTTTTCCTGAATATTCGTTCGGTTAGGGTGTAAGTCGATGAAACCCAATGTTGCCGACATTCTGATTGAAGCCCTGCCGTATATCCGACGCTTTAGCGGAATGACCATTGTAATCAAGTACGGCGGGCATGCAATGGTTGATGATCAGTTGAAAGAAGATTTTGCCCGGGATATTACCCTTCTCAAATTCATTGGTATCAACCCGGTCATCGTACATGGAGGCGGGCCTCAGATTAATCGCGTGCTAGAGCAGATGGGGATCCGCTCCCGGTTTGTGCAAGGAATGCGGCTAACGGATGGGCCGACCATGGACGTCGTGGAAATGGTGTTGGGGGGAAAAGTCAACAAGGCGATTGTCGCCCAAATAAACAAACAGGGAGGTCAGGCCGTCGGGTTGAGCGGCAAAGATGGAGATCTCATACTGGCACAAAAACTCCAGCTTGTCTATCAAGAGGAGGATAAACCGCCCGAGATAATCGACCCGGGGCTGGTAGGCGAAGTCACCGAGATAAACCCGCATATCATCGATACACTGACTAAACAGGGATTCATACCGGTCATCGCACCGGTTGGGTCCGGGCGTGAAGGTGAAACTTACAATATCAACGCCGATCTGGTGGCCGGCAGCATAGCGACGGCACTCGGTGCCGAAAAGTTTATTCTCCTCACGGATGTCGACGGTGTACTAGATTCGACGGGTGCTCTGATTTCATCCATCGGTGCAGCGGCCATCCAAAGGATGGTGGAGAAGACGAGCATTTCCGGCGGGATGATACCTAAAATCCAGTGTGCCCTGGATGCGCTCAAAAGTGGTGTTAATAAGGCTCATATTATCAATGGCAAAAAACCGCACGCTTTGTTGCTGGAGCTTTTTACCGACAAAGGAATCGGCACGGAGGTGACCGCCGGATGATCAATTTAATTCAAACCGCAGAGGAAGTCATTACCGCCACGTATACGCGATTTCCGATTGTGTTAACGAAGGGCCAGGGGTGCAACGTTTGGGATTCCGAAGGGAGAATCTATACCGATTTTGTGGCCGGAATCGCCGTCTGCAACCTGGGTCATGCCCATCCTGCGCTTTCAAACGCACTGACCCGCCAAGCAGAAACATTATGGCATGTGTCGAACCTTTACTATACGGAACCTCAGGCCAAACTGGCAAAGCTATTGGTGGAAAACAGCTTTGCGGACCGGGTCTTTTTCTGCAATAGCGGAGCTGAAGCCAATGAGGCGGCCATCAAAATCGCACGCAAATATTTCAAAGAAAAAGGAGAACCCAACCGCTACCGGATTGTTTCTTGTGAGAACTCGTTTCATGGCCGGACCATGGCAACATTATCGGCGACCGGGCAGAAAAAAATTCAGAAAGGGTTTGCACCGAATTTAGAAGGTTTCGATTTTGTTCCCTTTAACGATCTGGACAATCTATCAAAAAAAATAGGACCCGACACCTGTGCGGTTCTGCTTGAACCGATTCAAGGCGAAGGCGGAGTTCGATGTGCAATTCATTCTTACATGAAAGGTGTCAGAGATATCTGTGATCAGACCGGTACACTTCTAATACTGGATGAAATTCAAACCGGGTTGGGCCGTACCGGAAAATTGTTCGCGCATACGCATTTTGAGATCAAACCGGATGTCATGACCTTGGCCAAAGCATTGGCCAATGGGTTGCCCATGGGAGCCATGCTGGCCACAGAAGAAGTGGCAGAGGCATTTGGCCCCGGGGCGCATGCATCCACATTTGGGGGTACACCCATTGTATCGGCGGTTGCGCTGGAGGTCGTTAAGATTCTTACCCAAGGCGGGATTATTGAGCACGGAGAGGAAATGGGGCATTATTTTAAAGAGCGGTTGTCGGCTCTGAAGCAGAAACATGCCTCTATTATGGATGTGCGCGGTCTGGGCTTGTTGTTGGGAATGAAATTAGCTGTCGAAGGCGGTTCCGTCGTTAAGGCCTGTATGCGCAAAGGATTTTTGATTAATTGTGTGCAGGATACGACCTTGCGCTTTATTCCGCCTCTGATCGTGACCAAAAAAGAAATCGATGCGTTGATTGACTGCCTTGATACGGTTTTATAGAGGAGGTCTTTAATGAAAAGAGACATCCGCACTTTGCTTGATCTCGGCCAGGAGGATTTTGAGGATCTCTTTCAAAGAGCCGCGGAGATGAAAAAAGCGTACCAAAAGGGCATTGCAACCCCATCACTTTCAGGTCGGACGCTGGGCCTTTTGTTTGATAAGCCTTCTACCCGGACACGGGTATCTTTTGAAGCGGCCATGATCCAACTGGGGGGGGCTCCGATTTTTATCAGTGCCAAAGATTCACAAATTTCCCGCAATGAACCGGTAAGAGACACGGCCCGGGTTCTTTCACGATATTTGGACGGTCTTGCCATCCGGACGTATTCTCAGGATCTTTTGAACGAGTATGCCCAATTTGCCGATATACCGGTTATTAATGCGTTGACCGATTTGTATCATCCCTGCCAGGTGTTAAGCGATTTGTTGACGATTATCGAAAATAAGGGTGCCTACAAGGGGCTGAAGATTACCTGGGTCGGAGATGGCAACAATATGGCTCATTCCTGGATAAACGCCGCGTCTGTTTTAGGCCTGGAGCTTGTTTTGGCCTGCCCCGAGGGGTATTTTCCTGACAGCCGTATTGTGGAGAAAGCGCTTGAAAGAAAATGCGGTACCATCTCCCTTACGTCGGATGTAAAAGAGGCCGTAAAAGAGGCCGATGTGCTCAATACAGATGTTTGGGCCAGCATGGGACAAGAAACCGAGTCGGGTGTGCGCAAAAAAGCATTTGAAGGTTTTCAGGTTAATGCTGAACTTCTCAAGTATGCATCGGAAAAGGTAATCGTAATGCACTGTCTGCCCGCTCACCGCGGCGAAGAGATTAGCGAAGAGATCTTGGAGGGAGTTCATTCCGTGGTTTGGGATCAGTCCGAAAATAAAATGCACATGCACAAGGCAATTCTAGAAAAGTTGATATTGAACGATTGAAGGGAGCCGTGATTGAGAGAAAAAATTAACAAGGCAGTTTTGGCTTATTCGGGCGGACTGGACACATCGGTTATTCTAAAGTGGCTGGGGGAGACATACCAATGTGAGGTGATCGCTTTTGCGGCCGACATCGGACAGGATGAAGAGCTTAAGTCGATAGAGGAAAAGGCGCTTAATACCGGTGCTTCAAAGATTTATGTTGATGATTTGCAGGAGATATTTGTAAAGGAGTATGTTTTTCCTGCTTTTCGTGCCAATGCGATTTATGAGAATCAGTATTTATTAGGGACCTCTTTGGCCAGGCCTTTGATTGCCAAACGTCAGATCGAAATTGCCGCTATTGAGGGTGCGGATGCCGTCAGCCACGGTGCTACGGGGAAGGGCAATGATCAGGTCCGATTTGAGTTGAGCTACCTGGCCCTTAATCCGGATATTAAAATTATTGCACCGTGGCGTGAATGGGATCTGAACTCTCGCACGGCGCTCATGCAATATGCGCAAAAAAACGGTATTTCGGTTCCGACAACGAAATCCAAACCATATAGCATCGATCGGAATCTCCTTCACATCAGCTATGAAGGCGGTATCCTCGAGGATCCTTGGCTGGCACCACCGGCGGATATTTATCGCCTAACGGTTGCGCCTCAAGAGGCACCCGATGAACCTGAAGTCGTCGAAATCACATTTGAAGCCGGCGATCCGGTTGCCATCAATGGCAAGCACCTAAGCCCGGCTCTTCTTTTGAGAGAACTCAACCGGTTGGGAGGGCGGCACGGAATCGGTCGTGACGATATCGTCGAAAACCGTTTCGTCGGGATGAAGTCGCGCGGAATTTATGAAACGCCGGGCGGAACGATTTTGCGGTGCGCCCACCGCGCCCTCGAATCGATTACCATGGACCGGGAGGTGATGCACTTCAGGGACTCCCTGGTGTCCAAATATTCCGAACTTATTTATAACGGCTTCTGGTTTTCACCGGAAAGACACCTGATGCAGGAGATGATCGACAATACGCAGAAGGATATCAGCGGCCTGGTTCGCCTGGAACTCTACAAGGGGAATTGCCGGGCCACGGGTCGCAAATCGGGAAAATCCCTTTACAATACCGATTTTGCGACCTTTGAGGATGATACCGTGTATCAACAGAAAGATGCCGAGGGATTTATTCGTTTGAACGCGCTTCGCTTGCGCATTAAACAGATGATTGCGAAAAATCAAACTTAATTGACGCAGGAGCCCGCATGTCTGAAAAATTGTGGGGAGGACGCTTTTCAGAAAATACCGTTCAAATCGTCGAGACGTTCACCGCTTCGATCGATGCGGATCGGCGGCTCTATGCCTATGATATCGAAGGGAGTATTGCGCATTGTAAAACGCTTGCCAAAGCCGATATCATTTCAGATGAAGATGCCGCTATTCTCATCCGGGGGCTCAGTCAAATCAAGGATGAGATCGAACAGGAAATATTTGAATTTGAAGACAGGCTGGAGGATATCCACACTCATATTGAAGCCAGGCTCACCCAACTGGTTGGTAAAGCCGCACACAAACTGCATACCGCCAGGAGCCGTAATGATCAGGTGGTGCTGGATATGCGCCTTTACCTTAGAGACGAGACCGGTGGGATTCTTAAAGGCCTGATCCAGCTCCAAAAAGTCATCGTTGACTTGGCCCGGACGCACCAGGATGTGATTATGCCTGGATACACACACCTTCAAAGGGCACAGCCGGTTCTACTGGCACATCACCTGATGGCCTATTATGAAATGTTTTCCAGGGACATGGAGAGATTTCAGGATGGTTTTAAACGTATCAATGTCATGCCTTTGGGAACGGCGGCCCTTGCGGGTACCACCTATCCGATTGACAGAGAATACTCGGCCAAACTGCTCGACTTTCCGAAAGTCTCGGCCAACAGCATCGATACGGTATCCGACCGCGACTTTATGGTCGAATTTTTAGCAAACGCCAGTTTATGCATGGTTCACCTTAGCCGCCTGTCGGAAGAAATGATTTTGTGGTCATCATCTGAATTTAAGTTCATCGAACTCTCCGATGCATTTACCACCGGCAGCAGTATTATGCCGCAAAAAAAGAACCCCGACGTGGCTGAGCTGGTCCGGGGAAAGACCGGCGGGGTTTTGGGTGATTTGCTCGCTCTATTAACGGTCTTAAAAGGGCTTCCGCTTTCATATAATCGGGATATGCAGGAGGACAAAACGCATCTGTTTCATGCGGTGGATACGTTGCAGAGTTCGATTGCCGTCTATACTCAAATGCTTCCGAACATCATTATAAAAAAAGATGTGATGCTTCAAGCGGCCTCTTGGGGATATTTAAATGCCACCGATTTGGCAGATTATATTGTGGCCAAAGGGTTCCCTTTTAGGGAGGCCCATGCAAGTGTGGGTAAGGCGGTCACGTATGCGCTTAAGCAGAACAAGGAACTGCATGCGCTTTCGCTGGCGGAGCTGCAAAAATTCTGCATCCACATCGAGGCTGATATCTTCGATCTTCTAACACCAGAACGGATGGTGAAGCGGAGGCGGTCATTGGGAGGGACAGCTCCGGAGAGGGTGGCCGCCGCGGTGGAGGCAGCTCAAAAGAGGCTGGAGCAAGAGATTCGAAAATATCAAAACGGCTGATTGAATTTGCAAAAACCTACTCCTATTTTTTTAAAGCAGCTGGCAATTGAATTGTCGATCATCTTGACAATCGTTACGATTTCGCAAGGATGCGGCCGAAAAGGGCCACCGATTCCCCCCCAGCAAACCGTCCCTCCAGCCGTCACCGATTTAGGCGTAAACATGGATGGGGATGTCCTTAGGCTGATGTGGTCGATTCCCAAAATCGGTGGTAAGCCAGTGCCTGATGTGGCGGGTTTCATTGTTTATCGATCCAAGACGATGTTGACAGATGCATGTCAAAAATGTCCGGATCAGTTCCGGCAGATCGCTGATATGGTTATCGGATCAAAGGAGTCGCGTAAAAAACCCCTGGTTTACACAGAAACTCTTGAAAGCGGTTTTGAGTATAGATACAAGGTGACCGCTTACACACGCAAAAGAATTATGGGGGCTGAATCGAACGTCGTCAGTATTCAACGGTGAAATATGAATCATTTCCAATACAGTGATAATCAATTATGGTGTGAAAATGTTTCGATTCAAGAAATTGCCGATGCGATCGGAACCCCTTTTTATCTTTACAGCCATGCCACATTGAAGCGGCATTTCCAGATATTCGATCAGTCCTTTGACGGCGCGCCGCGGTTGATCTGTTTTTCAGCCAAAGCCAACAGTAGCCTGGCCATATTAAACCTCTTCGCAAACCTGGGCGGAGGCCTTGATATCGTTTCCGGGGGGGAACTGTTTAGAGGACTCAAAGCCGGATTCCCGCCCGATCGAATTGTGTATTCGGGTGTTGGTAAACGCATCGATGAAATCGACTACGCCCTTGAGGCCGGTATCCTGATGTTTAATGTTGAGTCGCTTGAAGAACTGCAACTCATTGATAAGCGCGCCGGCAAGTTAAACAGGGTGGCTCCGATTGCCTTGCGTGTAAATCCCGATGTAGATCCCAAAACACACCCCTATACCTCGACCGGGCTGCGAAAAAATAAATTTGGGGTTGACACCGAAACTGCTTTGGAGGGCTACCGGAGAGCCAAAGAGTTGGCGAATGTGGAGGTAGTCGGAATCGACTGTCACATCGGATCTCAGATCACCGAGATCGGCCCCTTTGCAGGTGCGCTCAGTAGCTTGAAATCGCTCATCAAAGAAGTGAACAAATTGGGCATCCGGATTCAATACCTTGATATGGG
This sequence comes from uncultured Desulfobacteraceae bacterium, assembly GCA_964530095.1. Taxonomy (GTDB): domain Bacteria; phylum Desulfobacterota; class Desulfobacteria; order Desulfobacterales; family CAZHA01; genus CAZHAH01. The sequence goes on from CAZHAH010000014.1 coordinate 54,262, forward strand.
AGGCGGTTTAGGGATCACCTATGATGATGAATCGCCCCCCCTACCCGGAGAGTATGCCCAAGCCATCGTCGAGGCGGTTAAAGGCACCTCTTTAAAACTGATTCTTGAACCGGGAAGAGTCATCGTCGGAAACGCAGGGATACTCGTTACACGGGTCCTTTTCAGAAAAACGGGCGTTGCAAAAGAATTTGTCATCGTCGATGCAGGTATGAACGATCTTCTCCGCCCAAGCCTATATCAGGCATTCCATGCCATTGAGCCGGCACAAAAAGCGGATGCCGGTACGATCAAGGCCGATGTTGTCGGCCCGATTTGCGAGTCCGGGGATTTTCTGGCAATTGACCGCGAAATCCCTGATGTAAAGAGGGGCGATGTATTGGCGGTTTTAAGTGCCGGTGCGTATGGATATGTCATGTCTTCCAACTACTGCTCAAGGCCTAAGGTAGCGGAGGTGATGGTAAAGGATGATGCGTTTCATGTCATCAAAAAGCGCCAGAACTACGAGGATTTGGTGAAAGGTGAATCCATCCCTCCCTCATCAGTGCGTGATATCGCATGATTTATTATGGGATGCCAAAAGGAAAATAGATAACGTATGAAACCGATTCCGTTTTATAAAATGAGTGGGAGCGGAAATGATTTTATCATCATTGATAACCGCAAAAAGGTGATCGATATAAACCATCTGCGTGAATTCATTGCGAAGATCTGCCGCCGCAAAATGTCGGTGGGAGCAGATGGGTTTATACTGATCGATACCTCAGATCAAGCTGATTTTGGTTGGCATTTTTACAATTCGGACGGCGGACGAGCCGAAATGTGCGGCAATGGCGCCCGCTGTGCGGCACGGTTCGCATTTCTAAACGGCATTGCCGCTAAAAAAATGAGTTTTGAAACGGATGCCGGGATTCTGATCGCTCAGGTCACAGATGACCGGGTAAAAATAAAAATGCCGGATCCCGCCGAATTGAGGCTTGATTGCCAGATTGAAGTTGAAACAGGACCGCTCGCTATCAGCAGCATCAATACCGGTGTGCCGCATGTGGTGATAATGACCGAGGATGTGGAGGGAATCGATGTGGTCGAACGCGGCCGCGAAATTAGATCTCATCAGGCATTTGCGCCCGCCGGAACAAATGTCAACTTTATATCCATTATGCAAGATAACACCCTTATTATTCGGACTTATGAAAGAGGCGTGGAGGATGAAACACTGGCCTGCGGAACGGGGGCGATTGCCGGCGCTCTGGTAACCGCTTCAAAATTCAACATAGAGCCTCCCATACGGATTCTCACCCGAAGCGAGGAATTTTTAACCATCCATTTTAAAGTAATTGATGGTTCCTATGGCGACATATATTTAGAGGGAGATGGGCGGGTGATCTATAAGGCCGAACTCTGTGAAGATGCCTGGAATTGATAATTTTGCCTAAAATAGGCGGTTCTGGGTTCAGCGTTCAAGGTTCAAAGGTTTTAACATCTTGAAATCGCGAATGACACATTCTGATACTTAATCAGACCTTTTTCACCACTAGATCGTAATGCCTTGCCGCACCGATTAATGCGTAAATCCTTGAAGTATTAGCTGGTTAAAGCTTTTCTACCCTGAACCTTGAACTGCTAAACCCGTGAACGGCTGAAAAGATGGAAGGCTACATCGCATATATCTCGGTTGGGTCGAATATTGGAGACAAGCTGCAAAACTGCCAAAAGGGCATATCGGCGCTAAAACAACCCCCGGTTTCTCAATTAAAGGCACAATCCCCATTCTATTTATCGGAACCCGTCGATTATAAAGAGCAAGATTGGTTTATCAATGCAGTCGTAAAGATCGAAACCCAGATAAAACCGCTTCCGCTTTTGGAAAAACTAAAAGCCATTCAGCATCAGGCAGGCCGAAAACATCATCATATTCGTTACGGCCCTCGAATCCTTGATTTGGATATTCTGTTGTATGATGATCGGGTGATAAGCTCGCCGGGATTGAAGATTCCGCACCCACGAATGCATAAAAGAAGGTTTGTGTTACAGCCTATTTGTGATATAGATAAAACAATCGTCCATCCGGTTTTCAAAAAGGATATGAAGAGTTTATTGGATAATCTGGATAATGATGGACAACGACTGGTTGAATATAAATGCGATTATTAATCCTCATCGGCCTCATCTATATAGCATATCGAGCGCTTAAATCTTGGACGGGACAGAAAACCGTTGCCACCGGATCTGTAAGGAACCAAGCCACCGGTGAAATTGATGATGTCATGGTCAAAGATCCCGTGTGTGAAGTTTATTTCCCCAAAAGACATGGCATCCATCTAAAACATGAGGGAGAGGATCTCTATTTCTGCAGTGCGGCCTGCAAGGATGATTTCATCAACCGGTTGCATAAAGCACATTGATGGAATAAAAATATGCCCGATACCAATTGTAAAAAGGAACAGCGAGCAGGAGGTCATTTAGAATGAAGTTTTTTATTGATACGGCCAATGTCGATGAAATTAAGGAAGCCCACCTGATGGGAATGGTCGACGGGGTTACCACCAATCCGAGCCTGATCGCCAAAGAGGGCCGGGACTTTGAAGAGATTATTCGCGAGATATGTGCCATTGTTGATGGCCCCATTAGTGCCGAGGTTATCAGCCTCGATGCCGGAGAAATGGTCAAAGAGGCGCGCCGACTGGCGGGGATCCATGAAAATATCGTGGTAAAAATTCCTATGACGGTGGATGGGATCAAAGCCACACGTCAGCTTGCCGAAGAGGGAATCAAAACCAATGTAACCCTTGTTTTTTCGGCACTGCAGGCCCTGATGGCGGCCAAAACCGGGGCAACCTATGTAAGCCCTTTTATCGGACGCTTGGACGACCAGGCTCAGGAAGGGCTCGTTTTAATTGAACAAATTTTAGAGATTTACAACAATTACGCCTATAACACCGAAATCATCGTGGCCAGTGTCAGGAGTCCTATGCACGTGCTTGAATCGGCCATAATGGGGGCGGATATTGTCACGGTTCCTTTCAATGTCATGAAGAAATTCGCTCAGCACCCACTGACGGATAAAGGCTTGAAAGCATTCTTGGATGATTGGGAAAAGGTGCAGAAGTAATCATTTATGGTGCCCGTCAAACAAATAAAAGACAATTTAAGCAATCCCAACAGTCTGACCCTGTTTCGGGTGGCAGCGATCCCCGGGGTGGTAGTACTGATGTTGTTTCCAAACCGGGTTTGCGCTTTTTTAGCGGCGCTTCTGTTTAGCGCTGCGGCGATCACTGATTATTTGGATGGATTTTTTGCCAGAACCCGTGGGCTGGTAACCAATTTTGGCAAGATTATGGATCCGTTGGCCGATAAGCTTTTGATTTCCTCAGCGTTTATCATGTTGGCATCATACGGCTGGGCCCCGGGCTGGATTGTCTGCATCATCATCGGAAGAGAACTGGCGGTCACCGGCTTGCGTAATATCATTGCCGAAAAAGGGGGAGATGTTTCGGCTTCGGTTCTCGGAAAATATAAGGTCGGGTTTCAAATAGCGGCCATAATACCGCTGATGATCCATTATAGCTATTTTGGCATCAGTCTGCACGTCATCGGAACCTTTTTTTTGTGGGGGGCGCTTTTATTTACTATCTGGTCAGGCGCCGATTACTTTATACGGTTTAGGCGAATGCTCGAGACCTGAGTTTTTCTATTGACAAGGTAGAAGCAAACCGTTAGGAAAAACGTCTGTTTGAGCGGGAGTAACTCAGTGGTAGAGTGCGACCTTGCCAAGGTCGAAGTCGCGGGTTCAAATCCC
>CAZHAH010000015.1:0-57924 GCA_964530095.1 uncultured Desulfobacteraceae bacterium
CAGTAAAAGAATCACGGGACATGGCAGCCATTCCAGTCTCAACCCGACGATGGATGTGAAGTATGCCCCCAGAGCCAGAAACCCGGCATGCCCGGCGGCGATCTGCCCGGTGTACCCCATCAAAAGATTTAAGCCGAGTGAAACCAATGCATAAACCGCAAGGAGGCTTAAAAGAAAAACAGTATATTTTCCTAAAAAGACAGGCCCCAAAAACAAGATCACCAAGGCGATTATCAGGCCCGATATTTTCCATTTACCCCATTGCTGCATCTAATGTCACCTGATTTAGACCTTGGTAAAGCGCTCCACCCCCATGATACCTTTGGGCCGGATAACCAAAACGATAAAAATTACCACAAAAGGCACGACATTTTTAATTTGAGATGGGAGGTAAAGGGGGGCAACATTGTCGATCACCCCCAGGAGCATCCCCCCGATAATCGCACCCGGTATACTGCCCCATCCTCCCAGGATAGCTCCTGCAAAACCGTTGATTACGACGAGTCCCATGTGCGTACTCAAAAAAACCACCGGAGCCATGAGCATGCCTGCCACGGCGGCCACCGAAAAACTGATGGCCCAGGTAACGGCAAATGACTGTTTAACGTTTATGCCCATGAGGAGCGATGCGTTCTGACTTTCACTTACAGCCCGCATGGCGGTTCCGTAACGCGTGTGCTTAAAAAACACGTACAGTATCAACATGAGCACCACTGTGGTTCCGATGTTCCCGAGACCGATCAAATCGATCGTGGCGTTGCCGAGGGTGATCGTTTTATCGGGGAAAATACTGGGATAAGGATAGTCATTGTGGCTCCAAATGAAGCCGGCCAAGCTTTTCATCACAATCGACAATCCGAGCGTAATGATAAAGATATTGAAATGAGGGGCACGCATGGCAGGACGGATTACCAACCTTTCAACGATGATCCCCAGCAGAACTGAAACCAAAAGAGTCAGAAAAAATGCGATCGGCAAAGAAATACCGAACAGCCTGAAAAAGGTAAAACCGATGAAGGCCGAAACCATGGACATTTCACCCTGGGCAAAATTCACATGTTCGGTGGTGTTATAAATCAGTGCCAATCCCAGAGCAACAAGCGCATAGATACTTCCTGTAGAAAGGCCGCTGAATATAACCTGAAGCAGCATCAAACCCCCTAGGCGGTTTTGAGAGTCGGTTGATAAAGAGAATTACGGTTAGAAGTAAAGACGGGGCTTTGGAAATAAAAGCCTGTCGTTGACAACAAATTTCGTATACGGTATACAATCGATAACATAAGGAATTCCCACTGTCAACTCCTGTTTAGGCAGGGGCACGGTAACGTCAAAGTCAACTCTAACTAGTTCAGATAGAAGCGATTTGCTTTCACGGATACGGCAATAAAATCCCAAATCACAATACTCAAATATCATCAAATCATTGACTATTTTCAATCGAATATTGAATATTGGAGGAATTCTGTCATTTAAGAAAACGATTTTAAAAAAGGACGGAGCGAAGCGACCTCCACAAATAGTCAATAGTCAATAGTCAATAGTCAATTTGGTTCCCCGATAAATCGGGATTTCCGCTTTGCTACAACCGGTTTGTCCGGGTTAGGGTAAGACGATGTCCATCTTTAAAAAATTCGATCATATCGGAATCGTTGTGGAAAACCTCTCAAGCGCGATGGATCAGCTTTCCAGCCTTTTTGGTTTCGAATGTCAAGAACAGATGCAAATCGAAGAGGCCGGAATCCGAATTGCCTTCTACCCGTTGGGAACCGGTCAAATGGAGCTGATTGAGTTTCAAAGACCCCTGAATGATGTGGATCCGATGGTAACCCAACCCGGAGCGGGGGTCCAGCATGTGGCCTTTCAGGTGGATGACTTTGAGGCGGCGTTAAAGGAATTGTGCGCGAGAGGTTTAAAAGTGGTGAAAGGGTTTCCCCGCAGAGGGGCGCATGGATTGGTCGCCTTTTTTTATCCCACCGCCGGACTCGATTTGCTGATAGAAATTTGCCAGGCTCAAAATCAAAAAACCCCCGAAATCGCAGCAGGCACATGACCCCCCCCAACAAAGCTGAAGACAGACCTTTTTGGAATGAAAAGATCGAAAGCCTCGCTCCGCAAGAGATGCAAGCGCTTCAATGGCGGCGACTGAAACAACAGTTGCATTACAATTACGATAATTCCGTTTATTATCGGGAAGAGAAGTTTCATAAAGCGGGGTTGACCCCCGATGACATCCGTACACTTGAGGACTTTCAAGCTCTGCCCCTTATGACCAAAGATGAGCACCGCTGGACCCAGGAGGAATCATTACGGTGTCATGGGCATCCATACGGATTGATTACCTGCGCGCCGCGTGAAAAAATCATCCGCATCAATGCAACCAGCGGGACCACTGGTATGCCGACGTTATACACCCTCACTCAAAACGATATTAATGTCCTCAATGAAATGCATGCCCGCAAGTATTGGCGTGCAGGATTAAGGCCGGGGAATATTGTGCTTCAGGCCCTTTCCCTGAGCATGTTTACGGGGGGGCTCCCCCTTTCAGACGGTCTGCAGGCCATGGGGGTCTGTGTGGTTCCGGTGGGAATCGAAGGGGGTACGCGACGCGTACTCGACTTTGCCCGCTTAACCCGGGCCGATGTTTTAATTGCGACACCGTCTTTCGGGGAGTATCTTATCGAACAGGCACCCAAACTGATAGACCGGGATGTTTCTGAGCTGGGTATCCGGTGGTTTTTTTGTGCCGGAGAGCCGGGGGCCGGTATTCCCTCCTTACGTCGGAAATTAGAGGAAGGTTTCGGCGCCAAGGTTTTCGACCATACCGGAGGCGGGCATGCCTTTCACGGCATCTCCTGCGATACGGATCCGTATCAGGGAATGCATTTCGTCTCTGCGGACCACTGCGTACTGGAATTAATCGATCCCAAGACAAAGAATCCGCTTGCGCTAGAGGATGGGTCCGTGGGGGAGATGGTTTTTACCTTTATCGGATGGGAAGGCGCGCCTTTTATGCGCTATGCCCTGGGAGACCTGATTCAAGTTTTTACGGCCGCATGCCAATGCGGGTGGCCCGAGATGCGTTTTAAAATATTGGGCCGGGCCGATGATATGCTGATTGTAAAAGGGGTTAATGTTTATCCGGCGGCCATAAAGGGTCTCGTGGGTGATTTCATGCCCAGGACTACCGGCGCGTTGCGGATTGTACTGGAGCATCAGGGTCCTCTCGTCGCTTCGCCTTTAAGAATACGGGTGGAATATGGGTCCGAAGGCATGGGGGCCAAGGAGAAGAAACGGTTGAAGCATGAGTTGACCGAATCTATTCATGCAAGGCTGCGCGTTCGCGCGGCAATTGAACTCGTAGCGCCTTTTTCTTTACCTCGTAAATCAGGCAAAACAGCGTTAATCGAGATCGAAAAGAGGTAGTCGTTCAATGAAAACCAGGGCCGGCACGGACAGAGTCCTTACTTCCATTCTCCAATGTCGCCTAAAGTCAATTACCGAGGAAATGGGATATACGCTTTTGCGAACCAGCCGCTCTCCCATCCTCAATGAGGCCCGCGATTTTGTAACCGGACTGTATGATGCTCGGGGGCGAATGCTTGAACAGGCCGAATATATTCCGGTGCTGGCCTTTGCCATTCAGCCGGTATGCCAAAAGATAATTGACTATTTTGGAGATGATATTCACCCTGGGGACGTCATATTGCATAACGACGTTTTTACGGGTGGAAACCAAAATGCCGATGTGGCCACCTTTAAGCCTGTGTTTCACGATGGTGAGCTTTTTGGTTGGACCGCGGTGAAGGGGCATCAAGCCGATATCGGAGGTGCCGTGGCCGGCGGTTATAATCCCGCGGCCCGGGAAATCTGGCAGGAAGCCCTGCGCATAACACCTGTCAAAATAATCGAAAAAGGCCGACTGCGGCGTGATGTGTGGGACCTTATTTTTGCAAATATCCGCTATCCCATCGTAGAGGAAGATATTAAAGCCCAGATCGGTGGATGCGCAGTGGGTGAAAGACTGCTCAACTCCTTATTGGATCGGTACGGTAGCGACAGCCTGAAGTCACAGATAGAATTTTTATTCGATTCGACCGAAAAAATGGTTCGCGCCGAAATCGCCCGAATTCCGGACGGACAGTTTGAAAGCGAGAGCTGGATGTTTTATGACGGCCTACATGAAGGCTCTAAATTTAAGATCAAGGTCGCTGTCACCGTCAGAGGGGATGAGATTTTTTTTGATTACAGCGGAACTGATGCACAAACCGAAGGGTTCGCCAATGCCCCGTTGGGTGCCAGTGTCTCTGCGGTGATATTAACTTTTTTGATGTTGATCGATCCCAATATCCCCCACAACCACGGCCTGCTAAGGCCATTGCACTTCCATATTCCCGAAGGCACCTTCCTTAATGCCCGTTTTCCGGCCGCCACAACCTTTGGAAACAGCATCACCGGCCCTCATGCCGATGCGATCCTAAAGGCGTTATCCCAAGCGATTCCTGAAAGGGTTACGGCGGGATGGAATCGGATGCTGGCCCTTGCCGTATCGGGAATCGATCCGCGAGGAAACAAACCTTACGTCGATATTTTTTTTAATGCGCTAAAAGGCGGTTCCGGGGCCGTTCGCGGTAGCGACGGCTACGACCATATCGGTTTGATTAACTGTGCGGGAGGAATATTAGCTCAGGATCCTGAGATGTTTGAGATTCAGACACCGAATTTCCTGATCAAACATGAATTTGCGACCGATTCGGCCGGAGCAGGGAGATGGCGGGGAGGATTGGGTGTGGAGACGATTATCCGGTTTGATGGCCGGAAAACGAAAGGAGTGGTTTTTGGAGACGGACTGGAGGAGGAAGGCCGGGCATTCGGGCTCTTCGGCGGTCAAAAGGGTTGCCTCAATGCGTTGGAGTTCGAATATCCGGATGGGAATCATTACCGGCCCAAATGTAAAGAGATTATTCCTGAAATTCCCACCGGCACCATCTTACGCCAGGTGGCTGGCGGGGGGGGAGGCTATGGCGACCCCCTGCTAAGGCAAACGGACATTGTTGCCAAAGAGGTTAAAAACGGCATTATCTCTATCACAGAAGCAAGAGAGGCGTATGGGGTTGTCCTGAATCCGGAAGATAATACAGTCGATCATGTGGAAACACAGCGGCTCAGACGAACAAGGAGGTGAGGTCGGCCAAGTCTTTTTCAGTATCGACATCGAAAAAACAAGCCGGGTCATCGATTTCGACCGTCAGTACGCTGGCGGGATGGGCGCGAATAAGTTCCCTGGCGCCGCGATCACCCTCGATGGCCATTAAGCGTTCAAAAAATGTCAGGCTGAAAATGGCAGGATTGCGTCTTTGGCCCCGGCAAACCGGAACACAGATATCTTGGGGGGAGGCCCAGAAGCTTTCCAGCAAAAGGTCAATGACCTTGCCGTTCATCAGGGGCTGATCTCCAAGGAGAAACATGACCGATGGGAAATCGTGCTTGACTTGCGCTAATCCGGTTCGTAAAGATTCACTTTGGCCGTTTGCGAATTTCGGATTGAATACCATCCACAGACGGGGGTGCTGAAGGCTGCTTGCGAGGGCTTTGCGGATCGCTTCAAAATGATGCCCCAGTACCAGAATGAGGCCTTCCAGCTGCGAACTTAAAGCGGCATCCAATACCCAATCAAGAAGATATCGGTCTTTTAATTTTTGCAGCTGTTTGGGGCCTCCAAAGCGGGTTGACATCCCCGCAGCCAGAATAATGCCGGCAGTCGGTTTTTTCCAGGACATTTTCAGCCTTTTTTTCGGATTTTTCACAATCCTAAATGAATGCAAACTATATGAAGAAATATTCAAAAAGGGTAAAAGTGTAATAGCAGAAAAAAGGACCAGACCGCAACACCAGGCCGAGGATCAACGATATGGATAATAGAAGCCATTTCAAAAAGAAGATTTTGGTCCAAGGTCAAGGCGGGGTCAAGCTTCAGCCCGCAGGCATACTCAAGTATGTCGAGGACCTGAAGCGAGGGCCCAACGCCGAGATTGGGCCAAAAGACTTTTTTGAGATAGCTTCGAAGGTGGAGAAATAATATGCCCAAACCTGTGGGTGAAATTGTCGTCGCCATAAAAGGGGCCGGGGAGATGGCTAGTGCCGTGGCCTGGCGTCTTTATATGGCCAATATCCGCAAGATTGTCATGCTGGAAGTTTCTAATCCGCTGGCCGTGCGGCGAATGGTCTCCTTTTGTGAAGCTGTCCACAACGGACACCAGGTCGTTGAAGGCGTTTCGGCCGTCATGGCGCAAGGTCTGGCAGAGATTGAGCAGGCCTGGCAAAAAGGGTCGATCGCCGTGGTTATGGACCCCGAATGGAAAACCATTTCGGAAATCAAACCGGCTGTTATTGTGGATGCGATCCTGGCCAAGAAAAATTTGGGAACCACCTTAAATGATGCGCCCCTGGTGATTGGATTGGGCCCGGGGTTTACAGCTGGCGAGGATTGTCACATGGTGATTGAAACCAACCGTGGACATCACCTGGGACGGATTATCATCGAAGGCCAGGCGGAAGCGAATACGGGCATACCCGGAAGGATTGACGGGTTTGCGGCGGAACGGGTTCTGCGGGCAACAAGGGGGGGTGTATTCAACGCCAAGGGCTCTATCGGCGATCAAATTAAAGCAGGGGATACGGTCGGCATGGTTGGTGAGATACCCGTAAATGCGGCCATCGATGGAGTCATCCGCGGACTCATTCAGTCCGGCACCCGCGTGTCTCGGGGGCTGAAACTGGGAGATATCGATCCCCGAGGTGACCGCCGCTATTGTGATACGATTTCCGATAAGGCACAGGCGATTGCGGGTTCCGTATTGGAAGCCGTGCTGCGGATTTTCCTCAAATCACAGGATCCGGGAGATCCCGACCGGTCTGAACTTGAAAAAGATGCGCATTTCATTCCCAACCCTGAAGCGGAGTCGCTGGTGGACGGGATTCTGCAGGGTGAAATGAAATCCGTCTCCAAAGCCATCAACATGATTGAAAACGAGATGGAACCGGCCGAAACATTGTTCGATCTTCTGTTCGATCGGATTGGCAAAGCGCACCGAATCGGTATCACCGGTCCGCCCGGATCGGGAAAAAGCACCTTCACCAATCAGTTGATTCAATTGTATCGTGCCGCGGGTAGTACTGTGGGTGTGGTGGCTGTGGATCCCAGCAGCCAGTTTACCGGCGGGGCCATATTCGGCGATCGTTTGCGGATGAGCGACGTCTTGATGGATCCGGGCGTTTTTATCCGCAGCATGGGGACACGAGGCAGTCTTGGCGGGCTGGCACGCCAATCGGCCTCGGTGGCCGACATTCTGGATGCATCCGGAAAAGACATCGTTATATTTGAAACCGTGGGGGTGGGGCAAATTGAGCTCGATATCATCTCCGCGGCCGACACGATTATTGTGATAACGGTCCCCGATGCGGGCGATGTCATCCAGGGGATGAAAGCCGGGCTGATGGAAATCGGTGATCTGTTTGTGGTCAACAAGGCCGACTTGCCGGGCGCCGAACGCATGCAAGCAGACCTTGAACTGGTATTACAGATGGGTGAGATGAAGAACCGCTGGCAGCCAAAAGTTTGCCTGGCAGATTCGCGCAGAGGTGCCGGCCTGCAAGACATATTTGAAGCCATCGAAGCCCATTTGGGGTATTTAAAAGACGAAGGCGTTTTAAACGCCAAACGGATGCATCGACTGGAAGAGCGGGTGCGGCTTTTGGTAAACGATCATATTTCGAAACGCTTTTGGACGAAAGAGCGTCTGCAGGCATTAAAGACCGATATTCAGGAATCCGGAAAGCGAATTCCTCCCAATGCTTTAGCCAAGAGGCTGTGGGAATCCCCGATCGGTTCGTAACTTGAAAACGACCGCCGTAAACCAACAATCATCAACTCTAAGATCATGATTGTGTTACAGAAAGCTTTGGGTCTGGAAGGTGGAGGGGTTGTAAGCCTGGTGGGGGCCGGAGGCAAAACGAGCCTGATGTTCAGAATCGCCCGCGAACTGACTGAGACCGGAGCTTCAGTCCTGACGACCACAACCACGAAAATAATGTGGCCGGCACAGACGGATTCGCCACACGTTATTTTAGCGGATTCCATCGATGAGGTTCTATCAAGGGCGCGCAAGCTTTTAAAAAAGACTCGGCACATGTCAGCCGTTTCACACCAGACTCCCCCCCATCCGGAGAAGGTGAAAGGATTTCCACCGCATGCGATCAACGTTTTATGGAATGCCGGCCTGTTCAGCTGGATACTGGTGGAGGCCGACGGAGCCAACCGAAGGCCGCTAAAGGCTCCGGCACTTCACGAACCCGTTATACCGGATTGTTCCGATTGGGTGATCGGGCTGATGGGGTTGATTGGTGTGGGGAAGACCCTGGACGAAAAATGGATTTTCAGACCGGAGTTGTTTGCAAAGCTTACCGGGCTCAGGGTTGGAGAGCCGGTGACGGAAGAAGCGGCCGCTGCGTCGGCGAAACGAAAAGACGGGATTATGAAAGGGACTCCGGATAAGGCTCGCAAGGTCATTTTTTTAAATATGGCCGATCAACCCGGCGCCCTAATAGCCGGTCGCAGGATTGCAGGGCTTTTGAAACGGGGAAAGACAGCCCGGTTTTCGCGAATTGTGATCGGCAAGGCCTTGCATGAAGAGCCGGTAACGGAGTATTATGACCTAAAATAGAGGAGGCAGTATGGAAAATCCTTATACGAATATTGAAAAACTTCTAACGGCCGGGCAAAATGTTATTTTGGCGCGTATTATCGGGCAGGTCGGATCGGCACCGCGCTCTATCGGAACCGCGTGCCTTATCTTGGAGGATGGTACCATAAAAGGGACCATCGGTGGAGGATGTCTGGAACTGCAGGTGCTTGAGAAGGCAAAAGACGTTTTCAACAAAGGTACGACAGAGATCCTCCATTTTAAGCTTACCGGCAAAGAGATCGCCCAGATGGAGATGTTATGCGGCGGAATCGTGGATGTATACCTGGAGCCCATCGCTTCTGAAAACAGGAGTGCAAGGATTCTGTTTGGAAAGATCGGCGATTCGCTTCAGAAAGGTCAAAACGGCAGATTGATGACGCTGGTGGCCGACGGCATTGCATCCGACAGCTCGGAATGCAGGTGTTTTATCGCCCAAGACGGTACGGAGACGGGTTCGATTGGTCCCGTGACGGCCGCAGAAAGAAAGCAATTGGATGAGATGCTTGAAAGCCGAAAGCCACAGCTATGGAAATCGAAAACGGCCGGCAGGGCCGTGTTTTTGGAAACGATCGAACCGGATCATGTGCTATACCTTTTTGGAGCCGGTCACATATGTACCTTTGTGGCCCCTTTGGCCAAACTGGTCGGTTTTCGGGTGGCGGTGATTGACGACCGGGAAGAATTCGCCAACCCGGAAAGATTCCCGAGTGCCGACGAAATCAGTGTGGGCCCCTTTTTGGACGTCTTTGATCGTATTTCAATTTCCGCAAATGCGTATATCGCCATCGTTACCCGAGGCCATCTTCATGATCGCGATGTCCTGAAAGCGGCGCTTCAAACGGACGCGACCTATATCGGAATGATCGGAAGCCGAAGGAAACGCAATATCATCTATCAATCCCTGATGGAGGAGGGTTTTTCCGAGGCAAAACTAAAGGAAGTTCATTCTCCCATCGGCGCCGATATCGGCGGGGAAACGCCGGAAGAAATCGCCATCAGCATCGTGGCCGAGCTCATTTCGGAACGAAACTCGGCGCAGAACTCAAAGCGATAAGGATTAATCCCTCCGTTTGCCGCTCAGGGCCAATTCGGCGGCATCCCTTCCGCCAGCAGGCAGGAGATGTTTCGACTTTGAATCATGCGGTGCGCCTCCGTGTCGTATGTCAGCCACAGTCCCTTTAAATCCCAGGCCAAGGCGGCATAACAGGCATCATAACCGGTCAGCCCCCGTTCGATAAAACGGTCGGCTTGCTGTGCCAGGGTTTCAGTCATCGGCTGTCTGAACATTCCTCCCTGTAAAAGCGGTATAATCCCTTTTCTGAAAACAGAGAGGCCGTGCGGGTGGAGTCGCTGCAGAACCGCATAGACCTCAAAAGCAAACAACTCCGGAACGGCAAAACTTTGGGGGGAATCGACGATCTTTTCCAGAACCGCGTCCGCATAAACGTGGCGCTCTTCTTCCAGAAACCACCGCACTGCCACGGAAGCATCCACGACCCAGATCATGCGCCATATCCCCGCAATTGTCGAATCAACTCTGTGCTCCCGATGGCTTCTTTTTTCTTCATTCTGAGACCTTTGAGTCTTTTCAGCAGGCGCCGCTTCGCTTCGGCTGTCTTCACGTCCAGAAATCGTCGCTCAAAGTCTTCCGGCGTCACCAGTACCGCGCGCACCTTACGTCCTTTGCTGATCAGAACGGGTTCCCCGGTGGCTTTGAGCCGGTCCAGAACTTCACCCAGGTTATTTCTAATTTTAAGCGCATTCACGGTTTCCATTATTGATCTCCCGCTATCTGTTTTGATCGATTCTATCGAAAAAATATGTATACGTCAAGTGTATATATTTGTATGCACATATGCAATGAACTACCCCGCAACCCGGCGGCAGCTCGTTGAGCGCCTACCATATGGAAATTATGCATATTGACATAGCATGCTATCCGTGATATTGTGATTTCATGATAATGACTTTCAATAATAAAGCCACAGAGGATGTTTTCAACGGTAAGGCAACTAAAACTGCAATGAGAGTCTGCCCTAAGAAGATCTGGAAAATAGCCACTAGAAAGCTTGACCAACTTGATTCCGTATTGTCCCTTGGTGAACTTCGAGTACCACCTGGCAATATGTTGGAAACTCTATCGGGAAAAAGGAAGGGACAGTTCAGTATCCGAATAAATGGCCAATTCCGAATATGTTTCAAATGGAGTGAAACTGGCCCGGTTGATGTTGAAATTACCGATTATCATTAAACCTATATTTTCGAGGAGAATTTACAATGATTCGTATACCAACCCATAGAGCACCCACACATCCTGGGGAGATGCTTCTTGAGGAATTTTTAAAGCCAATGGGTCTTACCCAGCGTGAACTGGCTGACGCGATACATGTGCCTTATCAGCGGATAAACGAGGTCATTAATGGGCGCCGTGGAATAACTCCCAGTACGGCCCTAAGGCTGTCCAAATTTTTCGGTGTTTCAGCCGATTTTTGGATGAATCTGCAGCTTAGATGGGATCTTTATTTTGCACAGGAGTCTGAAACAGATGAACTAAGAAACATCAAGCCTATATCGCCTCATCAAATGAATGAATCCAGTGCCCAACCAGGCGCTGGACGGTGATGGGCCGGTTGAGCACCGCATCTATAGATCCAGATGCGAAATCCCGATATGCGGGAGACGTTCTATGATGGGCATCGACTGAGCTCAGCCGAAGTCAAGCTGTAGTGTATTCCCGCAAATCTTTGGCAACCCACCAGAGGCGGATAAACTCTGGATATGGGGTATATCCGGCTTTTGGTAGCCTTTGGCGGTTCCGCCAAATGTTCTAAATACCGATTTATCGAAAGATTTCACCGTTCCCCAGGTCGCCGAAAAGCATGGGTGGACAGAACCGGCGATTTGGTCCTTAGCATTGCAAGGGAAAGACGATCTTCCAAAGAAAACTATCTGGAATTTCTGGAAAGTTTTTTTGTTCTGGCGCATCAAAACACCAAGAGGAGCACAGATGGCATTCGTCAATGCGGATTGGCGCGATTTCCAGAACACCCCTGCCAGGAATGAAATGACAGGCAATTCGACAATGATCGATGATTATCTCCATATTACTAAGAAAAGCGGGTGGCAGCGTACACATATTATGCAAGCGCCCCTCTCCTCGGAGTGTTTTAAGGCAAATGTCGTGTCGGCCATACAAAAGAAAAAGATAGTCGGCGTAATCAGCAGGCATGTCATCATTTCCTCAAAAAAATAGACGCTTAAACAAATCACCATTAAAGGAGGTATGTTATGCGGTGCCAAAGGATCTTCACAAGGTCAAACGAAAGGTATTTGCTATCTTGTGTAAGTATATGATAAATAACGAAAGATTTATTTGGCTGGCGATAAGCCGTTAATCACATTTCATGGCTATTAATGAGGCTGAGCTATGGCTCGTAAGAAAAAAACAATAAAACAAAAAGAAACAGACAGCTACAAGCATTCCGAAGCAAGTGCCTTGATGCGACCGGAAGTGGGTACCCAGGCACAGTTTCGTAAGAAAAAAGAGCCGGTTAAATATCGTTACGATTCATCCCTGGATCCTGCAATGTCCTGGGATGAGGGCAATGCAGCACGGGAAGAGGGTGAAGCTATAATCCGGACGATTTTGGAAGCCGATACCATTGAAGAGGCCAAAGCAGCCGCAACGAAACTCAAAGCCATGTCTTCGCCCTTTTTAAACTGGTCCGGAAAGGCTGAACAGGAAAAATTCGATGTGCCGACCCTGCCGCTGTTTATCCATGAACGTCTGAGCACCCAAGCCATCATCGAGACCCTACGTGGGCATAAAAAGGACTTTGAGCAGCTCGACCTATTTGCCAATCCCCGGCATTCCATCGCCGATCAGGTTCTAAAAGCTTACGAGCACCGCGACAAATGGGTCAATCGCATGATCCTGGGCGACTCCCTGGTGGTGACGAATTCTCTCTTGCATTACGAGGGTATGGGTGGGCAGGTGCAAATGATCTATATGGATCCTCCCTACGGCGTAAAATTTGGTTCCAATTTCCAGCCCTTTGTTCGCAAGCGGGATGTTAAACACAACGATGATGATCATATGACCTACGAGCCTGAGATGGTGCAGGCGTATCGGGATACATGGGAGCTGGGGCTGCATTCTTACCTGAGCTATATGCGGGATAGATTATATCTTTGTAGAGAATTGCTTTCACCATCTGGTAGCATTTTTGTGCAGATTAGTAATGAAAATATCCACAATGTGCGAAAGGTGATGGATGAGGTTTTTGGTAATAGCAATTTTATAAGCGAAATAGTTTTTATTAAAACATCTAGTCAGACTTCCAAACATTTGGCTCCAGCAAACGATTATTTGGTTTGGTATGCGAAAGATGTAGAACACTTGAAATATAGACAATTGTACCGTGAGAGGGACCAGTCTTATATCGACGCTGCATATACCTATTTGCATCTGCCCGGCGGTAAAGTCAGAAAGCTTAAAGAGAAAGAAATAAGGGATGAGGACATTACTTCGAAAGGAAAAAGATTTAGAATTGACAATCTGACTTCCCAATCAGGACCTGGGGATACTCCAGAGACAAGGTTTACTTGGAAAAACAAGACGTATCGACTTAAAACTGGTTCCTGGAAGACATCGATACAGGGCCTTGGACACCTTGCCAATCGAAATCGTATATGGTTTTTAGGAGATAAGATCTATTATAAGAGATATGAAGGTGATTTTCCAATTCAACCAATCAATAATGTTTGGAATGATACAGGCATCAGTGGATACGCATCCGATAAGATCTACGTGGTTCAAACGCTTCCAAAGGTCATTGAACGCTGCCTCCTCATGACCACCGATCCCGGTGACCTGGTCCTTGACCCCACCTGCGGCTCAGGTACTACTGCTTATGTGGCCGAACAATGGGGTCGGCGATGGATCACCAACGATGTCAGCCGCGTTCCACTGGCCCTGGCGCGGCAGCGCCTATTGACCGCGACTTTTGATTACTACGAACTCAAAGATGAGTCCATCGGACCGGCAGGCGGGTTTGTTTACAGACGCAAGCAAAATAAAAAGGGCGAAGAAGTGGGTGGCATCATCCCTCACATTACCCTCAAAAGCATCGCCAACAACGAGCCGCCGGTCGAAGAAGTCCTGGTGGACAGGCCGGAAAAGGAAAAGAATGTCACACGGGTGACCGGTCCATTTGTGTTCGAGGCCACCATCCCGACACCCATGGACTGGGAGACGCCTGAGGATAAGGGCTGCGAAATACGCGAAGATCAGGCCACTTTTGAAGACCGTATAGTGGAGGTATTGCGCAAGGTTAAAACGATTAATCTTTCAGGTAACCGCAAGGTTGTATTGAACAACGTTCGGGTGCCGGCAAAGTCCCTCAGTTTGTCTGCCGAAGCGCTGGCCAATGGCGAGGAAAGTAAAGACAAAGAGCTAAGCAGCAAGCCGGTGGCCTTTGTTTTCGGTCCTGAAAACGGGCCGGTCAGCGAGCGGTTGGTTTACGAGGCGGCATTCGAGGCCCATGGCAAGCAGTATGCTCACCTTTTTGTAGTGGGTTTTGGTGTAGAGCCCAATGCAAGGGTTCTGGTGGAAAAATGTCTGGAAGTCATGGGGATTCCGGCCACCTATGTGGAAGCCACCCGGGATCTGATGATGGGAGACCTGCTTAAAAACATGCGGTCTTCCCAGGTATTCTCTGTGTGCGGCTTGCCGGAAATTGAGATCGTTAAAGCCAAAGACAGCAAGTTTCAGGTAAAACTGTTGGGGCTGGATGTCTTTGACCCCATCACCATGCAAAGCGATGCCCGGCCGGGTGATGATGTGCCGGCTTGGTTTTTGGACACCGACTATAACGGACAGGTATTTCACGTATGCCAGGCTTTTTTCCCCCGAACCAGTGCCTGGAACAACCTGAAAAAAGCCCTGAAGACAGATTATGCAACCGATGTATGGGATCATTTAGCCGGTACCACCTCCGCACCTTTTGAAAAAGGAGAAACCGGCAAAATTGCAGTGAAGGTAATTGATGATCGCGGCAACGAGCTCCTCGTAGTTAAAGAGCTGAAGGAGGCCAAGAAATGATCCGCTCGGTGACCATTCGCCGCTTTAAACGCTTTGGAGAGATAAATTTTGATCTCAATGGCAGGCATGTTGTATTAGCAGGGCCTAATAACATGGGTAAAACAACGATTCTACAAGCTATTTCGGCTTGGACGCTGGCCCTCACAAAATGGAAGGAACGGAACGATTTTGGTAAGCATGGTGGGTGGTATACCAAGGTTCCGATTGCACGCCAGGCCTTCTCAGCCGTGCCCCTTCGCCGTTTTGATCTCCTATGGGAGAACCGCGACTACAAGGGCAGTATAGAGATTGAGATACGATCCACAGTCGGCTGGTCCATTACGATGGAGTTTATTGCGGATAGCACGGAGCAGATATTCGTTCGGCCAATTCGAACCGTTGATTCCGGTGTGCTGCGGTCGGCCGATATTCCATCGGTGTTCGTGCCTGCCATGACGGGTCTTAGCAAAGAGGAACCCTTATATGCCAATCCGGAAACCGTTGCGGACCTTTTGGGGCAGGCCAAACCGGGGGATGTGCTCAGAAATTTGCTGCATCAGGCGAACCAATCAGAATCAGCATGGGCAGAATTATGTCTCTCTATCCAGAACCTGTTTGGATACCAGCTGATTCCTCCTAATGCGACCGGCGCGTATATTGTTGCTGAATATCGTGATGGCCAGGACGGACCGGAGTTTGACATATCAAGCGGCGGCAGCGGCTTTCAGCAGGTGCTGATGCTCCTCACTTTCTTAAACATACGACCCGCCACAGTTCTGCTTTTAGATGAACCGGATGCACACTTGCATGTCATTCTCCAGGATTCAATTTACAGTGAACTTCGAGCAGTGGCGGAGCGGCAGCGATCACAACTCGTCATTGCAACGCATTCTGAAGTAATTATCGACGCTGTTGAACCCCGCGAGTTGTGGGTTGTTCTTCAATCGGCACGACCGCTGGCCGAAGATGCAGAAAAGAGCAGTTTGATTAAATCGTTAAGGGTCCTTTCAAATACCGATATTATGTTGGCCAAGGAAGCCGAAGGCATCTTATATGTCGAAGGTCACACAGATCTGGATATCTTACGGGCTTGGTCGATAGCATTAAGGCATAGATCGGCAGACTTGCTAAAGCGCATTTTTTGGAAACCAACCGTTTGGGAAATAAGGACAGGGGCGGACGGTATCAAAGCACAGGATCATTATGATGCTCTTAAACTGGTTAAGGAAGACATTCCAGGTTTAGTCCTGATAGATGGCGATGCCAATCCAGGGATTAAATCAACACGCATAAAAGGCCAAGGCCTGCAGCGGCTGCGCTGGAAACGTTATGAAATCGAAAGCTATCTGCTTCATCCACAGTCGTTAAAACGCTTTGTGGAACAAAAAGTTGGCATTGATATTGCCTCCCCGCACCTTGAAGATCTTCAACGTCATTTTGAGGAAACTTATCCGCCGGCGTTTTTAAAGGATCCGCTTAAAGACATCCCGTTTTTAAAGAACACAAAAGCTCGCACGGATCTTTTGCCTCCCGCCCTGGATGCATCAGGTTTGCCAGGGTTTCCGTATACCAGCTATCATGAGATTGCGGCTGTCATGAAACCGGAAGAGATTCATCCGGAAGTGGTTGAAAAGCTTGATCTCATAATGGAGGCTTTCGGGCTATGAGTGGTTTTGAAGTCAAGAATCCTATTTTAAATTCACCGTTTGAAGAACCGAAGTCCTATTGGCAGATCGAAGAGGGTAAAGAGCCCGAAGAAATGCAGGGCCGACGGCCTGCCATGTATTTTTACCGCCCACCTGGATCTACAGCCGAAGGAAACGGCGTTGGCACGGCAATTGAGCTTAAGATGGTGAACCGCATCCGAAACCGCCTGGATGAATGGCGAGGATTAGCCCTAAAAGGCGAAGGTGGGGTCACCCGGACGACAATGGAGCTTCTGAATTACTGGCGGCGAGAAGGCCGTGAGATGCGGCTTTTCTTCGCTCAGCTTGAGGCAGCAGAAACAATCATATTCCTAAATGAGGCTCGCACCGATTTTTTACAGGGAATCAATGTGCCACCGGACGAACCTACACCCCAGCAGCAAGCCGATGGGGCGACGGCATTTAATCGATTTGCCACCAAAATGGCGACAGGTACCGGAAAAACAACGGTTATGGCTATGTTGGCAGCCTGGTCTATTCTAAACAAAATTAATAACCGTAGCGATGCGCGATTTAGTGATACCGTGTTGGTGGTATGTCCCAATGTCACCATAAAGAATAGACTACGCGAGATAGATCCCCATGAAGGCGAAGCCAGCGTCTATCGTACCCGGGACTTGGTCCCCCCCCACTTGATGCCATCGCTAACCCAAGGGCATGTTATGGTGACCAACTGGCACATCTTCGAGCGCCATACGATTCAAGTAGGCGGTGTGCCGGCAAGGGTGAGTAAGGTAGGTGTCCCGCTAAGAACCACGGAAAGCATTACCATCGGCCCAAAGACCACTACCGCGAGAGGTATTCGTTACCTTACAGAGGCCGACCTCAGACGCCAGATCGACCTTGGGCTTTTGAAAATCATGAGCGAAGATCGCGACAAAAAAGGCAACCTTAAGAAAGTAAAGGTAGAATCTTTCCGATACGTAGAAAGCGACACGAAATGGCTTGACCGAATACTGAGCCGGGTGATTGGTGCAAAGCAGAATATCCTGATCATGAACGACGAAGCCCACCATGCGTATCGTATCAAATTTGAGGAAGAAGAATCACAACAAAGCCTGTTTGAGGAAAAAGAAGAGATAGAGAGCGAACAGGCATTTTTGCGAGAAGCAACCGTATGGGTTGAGGGGTTGGATCGTATACATCGACTAAGAGGCATAAACCTTTGTGTGGATCTTTCAGCCACCCCCTTTTATCTGGCCAGTTCGGGGAGGGATGCGAATCGGCCATTTCCTTGGGTAGTAAGTGATTTTGGATTAACAGATGCCATCGAATCCGGTCTCACCAAGATTCCTCAACTGGCGGTGCGCGACCCTAGCGGTGATGAGATTCCTGGATTCTTCAATATATGGCAATGGATTATGCCCAAATTGACATCTGCTGAACGAGGTGGTCGAAAAGGAAGCCCAAAACCAGAGGCCATACTCAAGTATGCGAACCATCCCATTACCATGCTAGGGAGTCTTTGGGAAGAAAAGCTTCAAGAATGGAAGGAGCAATCGGAAGATCCTCGCCCACCGGTATTTATCTTTGTCTGCAAAAACACAAATATTGCCAAAGTTGTGTTTGAATGGCTTGCGCTGGACCAGCGCCCCACCGGTATACCGTCAGCAAAACTTGAAGGCTTTAGAAATACTGAAGAGAATATCAGAACCATACGTGTTGACACAAAGGTGATTCAAGAAACTGATACTGTTGGAGCCAAAACAGATGAAATGCAGTGGATGCGGACAACGCTCGATACTGTTGGAAAATTAGAATGGCCGACCGATCGGCAAGGAAGACCGATCTTTCCGGAAGATTTTGAAGCACTTAGCCAGAAAATGAACCGTCCGATGCACCCGCCTGGCCGGGACGTGCGCTGCATTGTCAGTGTCGGGATGTTAACCGAGGGGTGGGACTGCAGCACAGTTACCCACATTATTGGTCTTCGGCCCTTCATGTCTCAACTGCTTTGCGAGCAGGTAGTGGGCCGAGGACTGCGCAGGGCTAGTTATGTTATAGATCCTGAGACAGGAAAGTTTACGGAAGAGGTGGCCAAGATTTTTGGTGTGCCTTTTGAAGTGATCCCATTTAAGGCGAATACCGGTGGTACTTCGCGACCTAAAGAAAAACGCCATCATGTATATGCAGTTCCCGGGAAAGATGAGTATCGGATCGAATTCCCGCGTGTCGAAGGGTATACCCAGGCGATTCAAAACCGGGTTAATATTGATTGGGAAAAAGAACCGGTTTTTCTGCTCGACCCGGTCAACATCCCCCCGGAAGTGCAAATGAAGGCATCGTTACCGGCTAATTCCGGACGACCAACGTTATCCGGTCCTGGAAAATTAGAAGATGTTTCGTTGAATCCATATCGCCGAAAAAGACGACTTCAAGAACTGGTTTTTGACCTTGCCACAACCCTTACACGAGAATATCTGGCACATGGGATCAATCAGCTTTCACCCCACGCTCTATTCCCACAGCTAATACAGATTGTTGGTCGATATCTTGATGAAAAAGTCATTGCCCAACCACCAGCCGATCTCAAAGATCTTTTTCTTGCGCCTTATTACGGGTGGATCATAGAAAAAATGGTTCAAGCCATAAGACCTGACACTTCTCAGGGGGAAGCAGCCGAGGTACCAAAATATGAACGTCATCGGGGGCCTGGATCAACGGATGTGGTCGATTTCTGGACAAGCCGTGAGGTGCGAGACGTTGTCCATAGTCATCTTAATTACGTAGTAGCCGATACGAAAAAATGGGAACAATCTGCGGCCTATTTCATCGATACACATGAAGCTACTGAGGCTTTTGTTAAGAACTCAGGCCTCGGTTTTGCTATCCCATATTTCCACAATGGTCAATCTCATGATTATGTGCCTGATTTTCTGATCCATCTGAAAACAGAATCGGCAATTCAAAATTACCTTATTATTGAAACTAAGGGTTTCGATCCTCTTGATGGCGTAAAGAGTGCCGCGGCCGAACGTTGGATTAAAGCTGTGAATGCTGATGGCAAATATGGCAATTGGCAATACGCCATAGCTCGAAAGCCCGAGCAAGTGATTGAGAAATTAGGCTTGGCGATTGAACGGTCTGAATTGCACATTGGCAAGGTTAAGAGCATCTGAATCAGAAACGAGATAAATGTCCCCCTCAGCGCAAGGTTGGATGCCCTCAGCATATCACATCATGATCGACTAAACCTTGTATCTATAATGGCTGCTTCGGTCGACACCATTCGGCAACTGTGACTTGCCACCTAGGTCACATCACAAATAGGGGGCAAGAATAGCCATCTATCCCTGACGATCTGGCCCGTTTTTCTCATAAAAACACGTGTGCAGGTATGAATAACTCCAGATATGACGAACTAAATAAGAAATACCAGGATCTGCTTGCAGAAAACAGATATCTGAAAGCAAGAATAAAGAAACTGGAAGCAGAACCCCATTCTTTTGAGTCCAATCCAAAAGCATTCCAAGCTCCAGAATTGTCATTCAAAGAAACGTGTGGGGACGAGCCAGATAACCGGACTGAAAAGGGCCTTATGGAAACCGGCTCCACTTACGAAAAATCAGTTAATAAATACTCTACAAAGGAAGATAAGATAACACTTTTCATGTCCCTGTTTAAAGGCAGAAGCGATGTATATGCTAAGAGGTGGCAAAACAGAAAGGGACGATTCGGATATAGCCCGGTATGCTTGAATGAGTGGACACCGGGAGTGTGCAATAAACCCAAAATCAAATGCTCCAAATGCACCAACAAATCATATTCTGAATTGGATGAAACGATAGTTGAAGAGCATCTTAGTGGGAACATTGTGATAGGGATTTACCCGATGAACCTTGATGAAACATGCTATTTTCTTGCCCTTGATTTTGATGATGAGGGTTGGGAAAAAGACGTTTCGGTCATCAGGGATACGTGTGCCGAGTTTGGGATGCCTATCGCGGTTGAGCGATCCAGATCCGGAAATGGCGGCCATGCGTGGTTCTTCTTTAAAGATGAAATACCGGTTTCAACGGCGAGGAAATTTGGAACGTCATTGCTGACATATTCAATGGGAAAAAGACATGAGATCCCATTTAAGTCCTACGACAGATTGTTTCCCAATCAGGATACAATGCCCAAAGGCGGATTCGGAGGTCTGATTGCCTTGCCGCTTCAGAAGTCTGCAAGGGAAAATTCCAATACTCTCTTTGTTGATGAAAAGTCTGAGCCTTATGCAGATCAGTGGAAATTCTTATGTGATATTCAAAAGCTGACAGAAAACGAGCTGTCTTCTGTAACGACAAAACTCACCAAAGGAAATGAGCTGGGGGTGCTGAAAAACGAGGAAGAAACTGTTACGAAGCCCTGGATAAAGAAAGCCTTGAAGTTGCGGCATCGAGATTTTCCCAAAACAGTTGAAATCGTCAAATCCGGGATGCTTTATGTTAGGAAATCAGGACTAAGTCAAAAAGCGTTAAACGTTCTGAAACGATTCGCAGCCTTTAAGAATCCGATTTTCTATAAGAATCAGGCAATGAGAATGTCCACGTATAATGAGCCACCGGTTATCGCATGTTCTGATGATTTTGAAGACTATTTGGCACTACCCCGTGGGTGTGAAGATGATATAGACAATCTGTTCCAGGAATACAAGGTCAACTTGAATTGGGTTGATGAAACAAATCAGGGGCGGACGATCAATATCGAATTCAAAGGTATACTCAGGCAGGAACAACAGGACGCACTTGATGCATTGACTGAACGGGATATTGGTGTATTGTCGGCTACAACAGCTTTCGGTAAAACAGTTATTGGTGCGAGATTGATCAGCGTCCGGAAGGTAAATACACTTGTATTGGTGCACAGACAGCAACTATTATCGCAGTGGGTAGAAAAGCTATCGGAATTCCTTTTGATTCATGAAACGCTTCCTGAAGCGCCAAAAAAAAGAGGGAGGAAAAAGAAGATAAGTTTAATAGGCCAATTGGGGGCAGGTAAAAACAGATTAAACTCCGTTGTAGATGTTGCCATTATGCAGTCGTTAAACAAGGGTGGCGACGTTAAGGACTGCATAAGAGATTATGGAATGGTTATTGTTGACGAATGCCATCATGTTCCGGCTTTCAGTTTTGAGCAAATTCTAAAAAACGCAACTGCCAAGTATATTTACGGCTTAACGGCAACGCCTTTCAGGCCGGACGGGCGTCATCCGATTATCTTTTTCTACTGTGGCCCCATGAAGTTCATGGTGGATGCGAAAAAGCAGGCAGAAAGACGACCTTTTGACCACCATCTGATTCCAAGATTCACTTCTTTTAAGATTGGGTTCAATGAAGATCATGAGAAATTATCAATCCAGGAAATATACTCAGAACTAGTAGAAGATGAAATCCGGAATCAGCTAATAATTGATGACGTGGTAGAATGCTATGAAAACGGCAGGAATTGCTTGGTTCTGACTGGTCGTGTAGCCCATGTAAACTCATTGAGCGAAAGCCTAAAGAGAAGAATCCCTGATGTTATATATCTCACCGGCGGGATGGGAGCCAGAAAAACAGCTGAAGCATTTGGGGAAATATCTACAATATCAGCGAATAAGCCATTTGTTTTGGTTGCAACCGGCAGTTTCATTGGGGAAGGGTTTGATGAACCACGTCTAGATACATTGTTTTTGGCCATGCCCATCGCCTGGAAGGGAACATTGCAGCAATATGCCGGTAGACTGCACCGGTTGTGCGAGACTAAAAGAGATGTGCAAATATACGACTATGTTGATATCCATGTAAGAATGCTTGAAAGGATGTATGGCAAAAGGCTGAGAGGCTATGCCTCTATTGGCTATAGGGCCAAGGTGGGAGATGTTCCTGATTCACCAACCGATATCATTTTTGATAAAGAAAGTTTCTTTCCCGTTTATCTAAACGACATCGAGAACGCATTGAAGCAGGTATTGATTGTCAGTCCTTTTGTTACAGAAAAACGTGTAACACAAATGATGCAGCATTTTGATCCTGTTTTGAAAAGGCAAGTGAACATAACGGTCATGACAAGACCTATCGGAGATTTCAGGGAAAATAGAAAACTTTCTTTGGAAAGAACCTTTGCAGTTTTGGAAGATGCGGGAGTTCAAGTTCTATTTAAATCAAATATCCATCAGAAATTTGCGGTTATTGATCAGAGAATAGCCTGGTATGGTAGTATTAATCTACTGAGTTTCGGATACTCTGAAGAGAGCATCATGCGTCTTAATAGCAGTAGCATTGCATATGAACTGAGAAAAAGTATTGATATTAAAGAAACTTCGCTCTAATCGGAAGTTGGAGGAGCGAGTGACCTTATTTGCATAAAGAGATGCTGATCAAAGACCGTTAACAAGTGTCCGAAAGGAAACATCCCATGTCTTGTTTGAAAATGCTTATTTCGCTGTTGTTTGTGTTGCTTCCCGCAACAGCAAAGGGTGCCGTGATAAAATATGATCTTGATGTCAGAATAAATCCACGTGAGAAAAAAATAGCCGGTATTGCGCGACTAACAGCTGACAACGATGAACAAATTTCAGTATCTGTCGACCGGCTCAAAGATGTCAAAGTTGACGGGGTGCCCGCCACAATAGATGCCCATGGAAAAATCAGGTTTTTTTTAAAACCGGGTCGTCAAATCCGTATTACCTATCAGGTAGCCCATGTCGCAGACGAAATACAAAAAGGGTCTAATCGGATTGATTCACAACACGTATTTTTAACCAATGCCTGGTATCCGACGCCGGATGTTTTGGTAAATTACCGCCTTTCGGCCACTCTTCCGGAAGATTTTATAGCGGTATCGGAATCGGAAAATATGTCGGTGCAACGCATCGACGGCAATAAAATATTTTCCTTCGGTTTTAACCATCCGCTGGATCGCATTCACCTGGCCGCATCCACAAGATACGTTGTTCAAAAAGAACGCTATCAAAATGTCGACATTGAGGCCTACTTTTTTAACGAAGACGCCACTTTGGCCAAAACCTATCTGGACTACACCAAAAAATATCTAAAGATGTACGAAGCGATGCTTCGGCCATATCCCTATAAACGCTTTGCCATCGTGGAAAATATTTTTCCTTCGGGTTACTCCATGCCCACTTTTACGCTCCTGGGCCGGGCGGTGGTAAAACTGCCGTTTATCGTAAAAACGTCTTTGGGCCATGAAATATTACACCAATGGTTCGGCAATTGCGTGTATCCGGATTATTTCCACGGCAACTGGTCGGAAGGAATTACCAATTATTTGGCGGATCAGCACTATGCCCATCTAAAAAACCGGGGCAGCGGCTATCGGAAGCAAATATTAATTGATTATAATGCGTATGTGCATTCGGATAATGCCATGCCTGTCAGCAGCTTTATCAGTCGTGGCAATAAATCGGAGGCAGCCATCGGTTACGGTAAAACCGCGATGATTTTTCATGGACTGCGCCTACGCTTTGGCGACGAGCTTTTTTTTAGCGCTCTACGCCAATTTATCAATCGCAATATGTTTCGTCAGGCATCCTGGCACGATATACAACGGGCATTTGAAAAAACAACCGCTACAAAATTGTATGGCTATTTTGACCAATGGCTGAATCGCCAAGACATTCCCCATTTTAAAGTTAAAAATGCCGGGCTTGAAGTGGCAGATGGTAAAATAAAACTAGGCTTCAACCTGATTCAGGAAGGACAGCCATACCAGATGACAGTTCCGTTAATGGTAACAACTGCTAACGGCAAGACCGAACATTCTATCGAAGCTGGCAAAAAATCGCAAAAAGTGGTTATTACCCTCGCCAACCCACCAACTAAGGCGGTTATCGATGAAAGCTATGACATCATGCGCCACTTGAATCCTGCTGAAAGCCCTCCGGTTCTGGCCGAAATCATGGGCAGCCAAAAGTTAAGCGTGGTATGGGAAAAAAGGCAACAGGCAATTTATAAACCCATAATTGAAGCCCTGGGTGTTAAGGAAATAACCGATCTCGATCCGCAAGAAGTGAAATTTTCCATGTTAAAAGATACGTCCCTGCTCATTGCCGGATTTGACAATCTCCTGGCGGATATGCTGTTTGGGAGGCAACCCACAGCAGATGAAGGGGTGCATATAAAAGTCTATAAAAATCCTTACAACCCTAAAAAACGTATCCTATTGATAAATATAAATAACAAAGCTGAAACCGATGCGGCCAAACACAAAATAGCTCACTATGGGAAATACACTCAGCTCGGTTTTAAAAATGGCAAAAACGTACTCAAAACCATTGCCGCGACCTCTAACGGTCTGCCTGTTTTTTCCCGTCCGGCAGCGTTGGTCCTGAAACCGGATCCCGCTCTGACTTTGGAGCATATTTTTCCGGAGCTTAAAAAGAAGCGTGTCATTTTTGTGGGGGAACAGCACGATCGTTTTGCCCACCATATCAATCAACTGCAGATTATTAAAAAGTTGCATGGCGCCGGTTTTAAAATCGGTGTGGGTATGGAAATGTTCCAGAAACCTTACCAGCCAGCCATCGATGACTATATTGCCGGGCTCATAGATGAGCGCGAATTTTTGGAGCGGTCGGATTATTATAAACGCTGGCGTTATGACTATAACCTGTACAAACCGATTATCGATTTTCTCAAAGAAAACCGGATTCCCTTGCTGGCCTTAAATGTCGTGGGCGATATTTCCAGAAAAATCGCCCGCCAAGGTGTTGAAGGGCTTTCAAAAAAAGAGCGCAAACAACTACCCGGCCAACTCGATTTTTCAAATGAGCGCTACCGAAAGGATCTTCAGCGCGTTTTCGGTATGCATGACGATGTCGCCGACCTCAAAGAATTCAACCATTTTTTTCAGGCCCAGACCCTCTGGGATGAGACTATGGCCGCAAGCGCTGGAAATTTTTTGACAGACAACCCGGACAGCAAGCTAATCATTTTGGCTGGCAATGGTCATATCAGGTATAAATACGGAATTCCCCAAAGACTGTATCGCCGGATTGGCGAACCCTATGCGGTAATCGTGCAGGACGAAGAATTGGATAGCGGTATCGCCGATTATGTGCTGCTGACAACGGAACTAAAAGGTGCAAAATCGCCCAAACTCGGTGTGACTGTGGAAGAAAAAAAAGACCACCTGATTGTTAGCGATGTCGCAGAGAAAAGTCCTGCAGGCAAAGCGGGGATGCAAAAAAAGGATATCCTGACCAAATTTGCAAACTATCCCATACGCACCTTGGCCGATCTGAAGATCGCACTTTTTTACACAAAAATTGGTGACAAGATAAAAGTCGGGATAAAACGAGACGGTAAGGATCTGGAAAAAGAGGTCATGCTGTCCGTTCAAGCAGGGCATTTACCAATTTACAAGAAATAGGCCTAAGGCGCTCGGCAAAAACAACTTCTGAAATAGTACAGGATTGGATATAATTGGCCCAAGTTTCTGGAATCAACCAATGGTGACATCCAAAAACAGTACAGAATTTGCCATTTTAAGGATTTCGATTTAGCGTAGTTGTGCTGGTTCAAGCAACCAGCATCGTATCAAAGAAGAGCGTTTGGCCGTGGTGAATGGGAATGTAGCGCTCAATCAGCCCTGCTTTTTGCATTTCGTGTTTCATGTGCATAGGCGGAAAATGCACCGGCTCATCACCTAAACGAAATGATCCCCAATGGGCGATCATAAGGCGTTCAGCGCCTAAT
Organism: uncultured Desulfobacteraceae bacterium; assembly: GCA_964530095.1. Taxonomy (GTDB): domain Bacteria; phylum Desulfobacterota; class Desulfobacteria; order Desulfobacterales; family CAZHA01; genus CAZHAH01. The sequence goes on from CAZHAH010000015.1 coordinate 26,213, forward strand.
TCCTTAAATGCGTGAACGGTTTCGGCCGGGTTGATGTGGCTGTCTGCCATAAACCAGCGTGGCTCATACGCGCCTAAATTAAAGATGGCCAGATCGATTTGATATTCACGCCCAATCTCCCTAAAACGGTCGAAATAGGCCGTATCTCCTGAGACATAGATGGTGGGTCCACTGGAAGTTTTGATCAGAAAAGATCCCCATAAAGAGGTATTGGGTCCTGTAAAGGGATTGCGCATGGTCCAGTGATGGCACGGGAGTAAGGTGATTTCACGATTCCCATGTGGCACCGTATCAAACCAGTCGAGTTGATCCCGATTGGGCATTTCTAAATCCTTGAAAATGGATTGATAGCCCAACGGAGTGATGACATGCGTCTGCTTTTCGAAGTGCGCAAGCGATGCCTTATGCAAATGATCATAATGGCCGTGGGTAATCAGCAGGTGACTGGGTTGTGGTAGGGTCCGGACATCAAACTGAAGCGGTGTAAAGTCGTCAATAAAGCGAAAAATTTTGGAAAAGACCGGATCGATGTAGATATAATCGCAGCCGTCTTTGATAATCAAGGTGGAATGTTTAAGGAACGTAATACTAAGATCGTTATGTTTATCGATGGTGTGCCAATCGACCTTTACGGGAAAAATGGTTTCCTGCGAGTAGAATTGATCGAACCGGTTTTTACCGAAAAGTTTCCAACGCAGCACCCGTAAGAGATTTCCGTGCGTTACTTTGCTGAAAGGATTTAAAAAGCGTTCGTTGCCATGATGTAGCTTGCGTTCGGCAATCTCCCTCAGGCGCATATTCTTTGCATTCCGGCTAAATTCATCTGGATGCATATCTTCGCTCCTAGATTCTGCGGGGCGGAGCATATTCAAGAATAGGGCAGATCCCCCTGCGCTGCAAAGCTTTTTGATAAACACACGCCGGGTCATCGGTTTTCATCCTTTCAATTCCCATTACTGTCATTCTAATCACGATTACCCACGGCGCAACCTTGGGCCGGGCATATCGTCCGGTCCGTATTGGGAATCCGCTTGAAAGTATGGCCTGATCATTATACACAACCCCTGAACCCCCATAAAAAAACGGTATTAACCAAAAGGGAGAGAATGTCTACCAAAATTGGTTTGATTAGTGATGTTCATGCCACGACGGCACCCCTCAGAGAAGCGCTATCGATATTTCAGAAAGAGGGTGTAGAGGTTATCTTCTGCGCCGGTGATATTGCAGGATACGGGGAAGAGCTACATCAAACCATTGAATTGCTCATCGAAAGTGAATGTCAAATAATTTTAGGTAATCACGATGTTTGGCTTCTCAACTCCCTGGTAGATGAAAGCGAAAAGTGGGTTCAGGCATTTTTCAAAGAACTGCCTTTTGTGCTGGCGTTAACTGTTGAAGGAAAGCATTTATATATTGTTCATGCAAGCCCTCCCGACTCATACATGCAAGGGATTATATTATTGGATCAATACGGCATGGTTTTGCCAATTCAGAAAGAACGATGGGCAAATTATTTAGAAAAATTTAAGTATGATGTGTTGGTGGTTGGGCACACGCATCAGGTGTTTGCTGAACACCTGTCGAACACTTTAGTAATCAACCCGGGAAGTACAAAATTTAATCATGCATGTGCCATATTAAGCCTGCCCGACATGGATGTAAAGATATTCCCGTTATCAAATAGAACCCCGTTGAAAGCCTGGAATTGGGGAAACATGTTAGACCTTTGATTTTGACATTACACTTTTGATTTACAACTTTTTATCAAATTCAAAGATCTGACCCTTTTCCCTAGAATCTGCACTTTCCTGTCTCAATCCTTCGAAAAGGTCTTTTTCTTTGCGACCCGATGGACGACATCCTTTGACACACACGAAATACTCGAATCCGAAGGCTTCCTCTTGCCACTCTTCGGGGATGCGTTTGAAAAAACTGTCCGGGCCGATCTGGCTCTGATGACTGAATAGAGCCTTCAGCTTCTGGGGAAGGTAATTTCTGACATCAATGATGGTGGTTAGCTCTTCTTCAGGGGTTCCCAGAACCTCCGGGTCAAACCCCGGTTCTTCACCACGCTCCAACCGCATCTTATGAAACATGCGTAACCTTGCAATGGGAGTGGCCGTGTAATACAGTTTGGCGGGGCGCCATGGATCAAGGCCCTGCCCGGACTCAAATTCAGGATCGCCGGCCGAGTGAAAGGCGCGCAGGGTCACTCTGTTTGCCATGATGTGGTCCGGGTGTCCGTAGAAGCCCTTTTCGTTGTAGGTCACGATAATGTGAGGGCGGATTGTGCGTATGATCTTCACCAGTCTCCCCGTCGCCTCTCCAAGGTCTACATGGGCAAAAGCCTCCGGGTGATGATACTCCGGGCTTCCGCTGATCCCGGAATCCCGGTACTCCAAAAAATAGGTCGATTCCACCCGGAGCACCTTCAGGGCCTTCTCGAGCTCACGGGCACGGATCTCCTTGATGCTCATTTCAGGCGCGGGGGGTACAAATTCAGGGTTCAATATTTCGCCGGCCTCCCCCCGCGTGCCAAAGACGAGACTGGTTTTTACTCCCTCGGCGGCATATTTTGAGAGTATTCCACCCGTGCCGATGGACTCATCATCAGGATGCGCGTGGACCGCCATGAGGGTCAATTTTGTATTTCTTCTGTGCATGTATAGTACATAGGGCAACACTTTGACGATTATTTTCGGTCTTTCAAGAGTGTAGCCCTGACTCTGCTGTTTTCCTAATCAAGATTTGACGCCGAGCTTTTGCAGGTTCGCGGCGGAGCATGACATACCACAAGCCCGGGTGGTTTTACAAGACCCCGGGACTATACAACGAAATAGAATGTGAAACTCGTTGAATAATTTTTCTTAAGATGCGACTTTATGCAGTGGCGCGGATCAACCGAAACCAAATGGATGTGAATATCAGAAAAAACATTCTCTTAGCACTGACAGGTGGAATTTTATTGGGGCTTCCCTGGAGTGTTTCGCCTTTGTACTTTTTAGTTTTTATTGCCTGGATACCCCTCTTTCAGCTGGAATCGCAAACCCGTCATCACCCCAATTCTTACATTCTTTTTAACTATTCATTTGTGAGTTTTCTGGTGTGGAATATCCTGGGGACCTGGTGGATCTCGCAAGCACAATTGGTGGGCGCCATTCTCATCATTATCGCAAATGCACTTTTGCAGGCGCTCGTATTCTGGTCGGCAAGCCGTATCCGAACCCGCTTGAGAATTCCACTGCTATTCCCATTTTTACTCATTTGGATGGGATACGAGCATTTTCATCTATCCTGGGATTTGGCCTGGCCCTGGCTCAATTTGGGTAATGCACTGGTCACAGTCCCCAAGCACATCCAATGGTACGAGTTTACCGGTGTGCGCGGTGGGACGCTTTGGATAATACTGATAAATCTTGCCGCCTGGCAGATGTACGATACCTATCGGGAAAGAGGCTTAGGTTCAAGCCTGGCACTGGGCGCAGGAACACTCATGCTGTTTCTTATCCCCATCTTTGTATCCCATCAAATTTTTAAAACGATTGAAACGGAAGACGAAACCGTTACGTTTGCACTGATTCAGCCCAACTTAGATCCCTATACGGAAAAATTTGTGCCCCAAAAGCAGGCTCAACACGTGAACGAATTTTTCAGAATCGCCGCTGCCATTTGCGATAACGAAACCCAATACCTGTTTGGCCCCGAAACCCTCATCGTCCAGCAGATTGACGAGAAAGATCCTGAGGCTTCGCCCTACTTCCGTCAGTTATTGGATTTCCAGAAAAAATACCCCAAACTGAATATTCTTTTGGGGGTTCACAGCTACCAAAAACTGGCAGAAGAAAACATCCCCCCAGGAAGCCGTTTCAATCAGGAGCATACCTTTTACTACGAAGCTTTCAATACGGCGCTTTTCCTGGCGCCAGGGTCTGCCCCCCAATTCTATCACAAAACCAAGTTAGTGCCCATATTCGAGCGCATGCCCTTTGTACAGTATCTGGGTTTTCTGGGAAAATACGCCCTTGAGCTTGGCGGCTACACCGGCACCTACAGCCCTCGTCAGGCGCGTTCTACTTTTGTATTGCCCGACCAATCGATTCACATACTGCCAATTGTCTGTTTTGAGTCGGTGTTTGGTCCTTATATTGCCCAAAACCTGCCCCGCGAAAAGGGATTTATAACCATGATCACAAATGATGGATGGTGGAAAAACACCCCGGGCTATCGGCACCACTACAATTTCAGCCCGATTCGGGCCATCGAAAACCGGCGTGACATGATTCGGGTGGCAAACACCGGTATTTCCGCGCTTATCGATGCAAAAGGTATGGTTATCGCCACCACGCCCTGGTGGAAAAAGGCGACCCTCAAAGGGAAGATTCAGCTTCGCCAAGGGCAGACGTTTTTCGCCCGCCATGGAGACTATTTAGGGCGTATTTCCCTATTTATAGCGGTCATTTCAATTCTGTACGGCGGATTTCGAAATCGCATTCAAAAGAACAATAGAAAGATTTAAAGAAATAACGCGTGTAGATAGGGTCCATTTGTAATTAAATAGCTATTCGTACAACTCCGGCTCTTAATTCATAAATGGACCTCAGATCCCCCACTGCTATTCTTCCAGCGCCTTGGCCATCAGCTCGCCGACGGCTTTACTGAACCGGGAGGGATTTTCGATCTTACCCCCCTCACCGATGATGGCTATATCCAGCAGCAGCTTGCCGTAATCTAAAAGGAGCGGATTGTCGCGGTCGGATTCGAAAATGGTCCTGATTTTTTCAATCACCGGGTGGCCGGTGTTGAGCTCAAGGGTCCGCTTGACTTCGGGCACCTCTTGTCCGGAAGACTTCAAGATCTTTTCCATGTAGGCGCTCATATCCTGAGCCTCCCCGGACAGACAGGAGACCGAGGATTTCAGGCGCGAGGAGGCCTTCACCTCCTTTACCTTAGCTTCCAGTTTGGATTTGATAAAACCGAACAGGGCTCTATAGGCGTCGTCATGCTTTTCATCCACCTTTTCCAGGTCCAAATCCCCCTTTTCGGCGCTCTTGAGCGGTTTGCCCTCGAATTCGGTCAACGCCTGCACGACCCATTCATCCACAGGGTCGGTCATGAGGAGCACCTCATAATTCTTTTCTTTCAACTGCTCCAGATAGGGGCTGTTGAGCAGGGTGCTCAGATTGTCACCCGTAAGATAGTATATGTCCTTCTGATCCGGTTTCATATCCTCGATATAGGCCTTCAACGACTTTAATTTACCGTCCGATAGGGTCGTTTTATAACGGGCCAGATGGGCGACCCGATTGCGGTTTTCATGGTCGGTATGGATGCCTATTTTCAGGATCTGGCCGAATTCAGCGTAGAACTGTTCGTATTTTTCCGGCTCCATCTTTTCGAGCAGGTCGAACAGTTTCTTCACCAGGTTGCGGCGGATGTTGCGGACCAGGCGGTCCTGCTGCAGAATTTCACGGCTGATGTTGAGGTTCAGGTCGGCCGCATCAACCACCCCCTGCACAAAGCGGAAATATTCCGGCATCAGTTCCCGGCAGTTATCCATGATAAAGACGCGTTTGCAGTACAGCCGGATGCCGTGTTTGTGCTCGGGCGTAAACAGATCAAAAGGTGCTTTGGTCGGCAGGTACAACAGCGCGCTGTACTCGGTGGCACCTTCCAGCTTCAGGTGCAGATGCGTCAGGGGCGGATTCCAGTCATGGCTAAGGTGGGTGTAAAATTCGTTGTAGTCGTCTTCGGTCACATCTTTTTTGTCCCGGGCCCAGATGGCTTTCATGGAGTTGAGCGTCTCCTCTTTAACGACCCTTTGAGTGGTCTGGCCCATGGGCTTGCCGTGTTTATCTTTGAGCTGCTCTGCTTCGGGGATCGGTTCTTCCTTTTCAACATCCATGGCAATGGGGTAATTTACAAAGTCGGAATGTTGCCGCACGATGTTGCGCAAGGTCCACTCGTCGGTAAAGTCGGGCTCTTCTTTGGCCTGATCCTTTAGGTGCAGCACAATGGTGGTGCCGCGTGTGTCTTTTTCGGTTTCTTCGATGGTGAAAGACCCGTCGCCGGTAGATTCCCACTTGACGGCCTGATCGGCATCGACGGATTTGGTGGTCAGAGTTACCTTTTCGGCCACGATGAAGGCACTGTAGAACCCGACGCCGAACTGGCCGATCAGATCCGGTGTCAACCCTTCCTTGTTTTTGGAAGCTTCCAGCGCCTCCAGAAAGGCGGTCGTGCCACTTTTGGCAATCGTTCCGATATTCTCCAGCACCTCTTCATAGGTCATGCCGATACCGTTGTCGGAAACTTCCAGCGTGCGGGCATCTTTATCGGGTGTGAGTCTTATTTTGAACTCGGGGTCGTCGCCCAGAAGATCGGGTTCGGTCTGGCTCCGAAAACGCAGCTTGTCGAACGCGTCCGAGGCGTTCGAGATCAATTCGCGTAAAAAGATCTCCTGGTTAGAATAAAGCGAATTGATGATCAGGTTGAGCAGTTGTTGGACTTCGGTTTTGAACTGATGGGTCTGTTTTTGCACGGTCATTATTACTCCCTGTAATTTGATCAATAAAAAAAATATTTTGTATGAGAAAATGGGGGTAAATTTTCAATTGTCAAGCCCTGCCAGACAAAAATGAAGCTGATTTTTGTTAGGATATCTGCCGGTTATATTATTACTTGCAGACGACGCCGAAACCACTAGGGAATTCCCATCCCAGTTGGAGCTGCAGGTGTTTAATATTCTCTTCAAACAGGATCCGGCGTGCGTTGAAGGCCGAAAGCCGCACCTGACGATTCTGGACACCTTGTATGCCGAAGGCTTCTGCCTCATGTCCCGGTCGCGATTGAGTATCCAACGGTTCATCCCCACGCATGTGGGGAACGCTCTTCCTCTAAGCTTCTAATTTTACAATGAAATCTGTGGCAGACAAATTCTACCGAGCTTTTGATTGTAAATCATCGCTCTATATTAGCTCCAAAATTATCATTTTTTTCCCTTTTTTCCGGGTCATTTTTTTCCCCAGATGGTAAAAAGGATACCAACTTTAGGCCATCCATTTCTTTGGGTATCCGCCGGTTTGCGCCAAGGGTGAGGAAGTCAAAACCCGACTCAGTATTGGTGCTCCAAGCCATCACCGCGTTGCCGTCCTCGATCCCTGTTTTAACTTGGTTCCAGATCATCTCCCTTACACGTCTGGAAACCTTTCCCACGTATACACCGGCACGCACTTCAAGCAGCCATATGGCCAGTCGTCCACGCAGGCGTGGTGGTGAGTTCTCAACCACGATGACCAGCATCGCCGATTCCCTCCTTATTTGGAATTGCAGGGGCTACCGATTCTTTGGCCGGTTTGGGCATGGGTAGGCCGCCTGCGGACAGGACCTCTTCAATGGTTGGAATAATCCGTTTAAGCAGTTTGGTCTGGCGGAAGACGTCCCGGCATGCCAGGCGCACACTTTGATCCGGATTGTATGGATTTTTGGCTGCAATACGAAAGGCTACTGGCACAACGGTTTCAAACTTGAATATATCAGCAATATCATAAACAAAGGACTACGGTTTTCCTGTGTGAATAAAACCGATTGCAGGTGCATATCCTGCCGCCAGAATAGCCGCTTCGCAAATGCCATAAAGGCAGGCTGTGGCAGAACTTAAACAGCGGTTTGGGACATCCCCGCTTCCCCATTCGGTATGGTCATAGTTCCGGCGTTTCCAATTCACCTTATACTGTCTGGCCAATAGTTCCCACATCATAACTTGCGTACACGCACACCTTCTATGCCTCTTAACTGCTCCACACTGCGACGGGCCGGGGGTTCTTCTTTAAAACGAAGGACGTACATTTTGCGCACTACATTCAACCTTGCAGTATCGTCCAGGGCCAGTTTGGCCTGGTAAAGGAGACGGTCAGCCCTGGCCCCGCCCGGCTGACCGGACGCATATAAACGGACTCCGGCCTCACCAATCCAGACAAGCAGACAGCCGACCCGCGAAGCCAGTACCACAGCAGCATGGGACACCCTGGTCCCCGGTTCAAGCATGAGGCAAGCCACACCTCCTACCGGGATATGCGTGCGGACACCATTTTTATCTACCAGCACAAAGGCACCGTCCAGAACATCCAGGTTCCCTTTTTCCAAAAAGAGAGTAGATAAACGGTCTTTTATCGGTATGGGTTTGAGAGGGGGAAGAATCGGATCGCTCATTTCTTCATCTCCTTTTCAGAAAGTCGGGCGTCCATATCAAGCATTCGACGCTCCTTAGCTTCGTAAAAAGCGCGAGCCTCTGATTTTTCCACCCGAAGGAGTAGCCGATAATGTGTCCAGGATAAATCTCGACGCAGTGCGTCGATTTTTGGAAAACAGAGAAAGAATGCACGCATATTCCAAAGGTTAGACTTATCGAATCTGTCTGTAGATACCCTGGATAGCTTTGTCATTTGTCACGTTCCCCTTAAGCCCTCCTTGGCGACAACTCAAGGTTTCGTTCCTGCTGCTTTTTACGGGCATTATCCACTAATTTGATCGACTCTGACCAGGATTCAGCGCAGAACCGTTTAAACCTGTCCAATTTATTAACGTCAGGCAACAATTCACCCAGGGCGGTAACTGTGCCCACCGCTAGATGATATTCCGACAGGGCCTCTGTGTATTCCTGACGACGCTCTTTTGGAATAATGATGGGGGGATAACCGGCCCTAATTACAGGAACATTGGCAATGAGGCGGGCCATCCTGCCATTGCCGTCCCAAAAGGGATGAATTCTGACAAAGGAAACATGAAGATACGCATAGGCTGTCAATGCCGCCTCTTTGTTTGCGGCATTTTCTTTGCAGGTCTTTTGAAAGAAGGATAGCCAGTCTTGCATGAGTCCCGGGATATCCTGTGGGGGAGCATATTCAAAAATAATCTGTTTATCGCCGGAAACTATGACTGTCGAGTTATGTTCTACTTTCCAGGCGCCAACAGGCTTATAGACATCAATGATTCGTTCGGTCTGGATAGCCTTGTGCAGATCAAACAGGTCTTTTTCAGTTAAATCGGATTTTCTTCTAATAAGATCATAAACAAGAGCAATCGCCCTGGCATGTCCAACAACCTCTTCATGATCCTTGAGAGGTTTGCCTGAAACAGTAAGACCCTCCTCAAGAACAAATGCCGTCTCCCCAAGAGTTAGGGTGTTGCCTTCAATTGCGGTAGATGTGTGTGTCCAGAGGTTGCGCAGTTGGGCCAACAGGGCATCACGGATATCATTATCCAGGTCTTTTAAAAAATCAAACATGGTCAAATTTCCATTTACAGAATCAGATCCTCTTTACCATCATCATCCCGCAGCCGAATGCTTTGGCAGAGCCGATACCTTTAAACAACGCCCTTTTAAACTGGTCTGCATCAACAATTTTAAGATTGCCTTCAAAATCAAGTGTCCTGAGTGTAAAGGTTTGTTTTCCGAGAGGTTTGATAGAATCTTTGCGATCGTTATCGATTATGACCTCAAATTGCTTCAACGAAAATTCGAAGGTAAAAATGGGGTCACTTTGATCAATACCCTAACCGGAAAAATATACAGATCAACATTTAACTCCAATTTTAAGTTGAAATTTTGGGAGCGTCCCTTATTCCCTACGAGTTCAGGAAATCCTCGGATCTCCATTCATCCAGGTTTTCCTTTTTTTAAATCTGCAATCCAGCCCGGGAAATGATGCGGAATGAGTAAATCAAAGGAGTAATGCTGTTTCGCATCTGACCGATATCTGCTTTCAAGATCTGCTAAATTCAATGCGCTCAATTTCGTGTTTAGCCGTTCAAAGTGCGCTTTTGCATAGTCTTCTTTTGCCGGAGTTTTTTCATCCTGCTCTTCATCAGACTTGATCTCCACCACTTTGATAATGGTCTCTTTGCCGTCATCCTGGAGTTTTTTCAGTTCTTCAAGATAATCTTGTCTCCCTTCGCTCTCAAGCCTTGAGATGTACTCATCAAGATCGATCTTTATGAAAAAATCGGGATTAAAACTTCGCCTGACCCTGTCCTTCCCGCCTTTCCAGTATTCATAATCAATGGAGTAAAAATTCTTATCAGGTGATTTTATCCAAGAATCAATAGAATCAGAATTGTCTATCAATTGAAAAACAAACTCCTTTTCCGGCGCATGGGATACCAGGACGATATTTTGAGGAGTTTTCAGTTTTGACGTATTCACTACATAAGGTGGCCTTGTATCTCCCTTTACAAATGTCCGAATGATTTCATCTTTTCGCTCCACAAAATCTTCAGGCTTAAAAAGGGAAAGCTGCTGTTTATCTTCCGGGCGTCCCCTTAATTCGTTAATGTATTCCAATACGAACGTATTTGATTCCCCGACTTCGGTTTCATAATCTTCGCTTAAAAAAGCGGTTCTATCCCTTTCAAGTTCGCTCACCCGGATGCCGGTCCTGTCCATTTTCTCGGCTGTATCAACCGGAATCAAATCCCCCTCAATATTTTCAAAGATCCGCTTCTTTTTTCCGCGTGGCAAAAACTGGTTAAAATAATTATCGATCTGTTTTCTGTTGTCTTCCGAAAGCTTGTCCCCTTTGATTCCGGCCTCTTTCATGGCTTCAAGAATAACCTGCCTGATTTCATCCTCTTCAGGATAACGGTCATCTACAATCACGCTGCCAAAATCAAAATGCAATGCCTCAAAAGTTCTAAGGCTGAAACGCTTGTAAGTATCGTAAACGACTTGATCGACTGTGTAAAAATTCCTTGCCAGTTCATACCGCTTTTCGTCTTTGGTCCTTATCACTTTAACGCCGAGTTTTTCCTCAAACGGTGTTAATATAAGGTTGCCCGGAGGCCCCTGATCTACACGGTCAGCCTTTTCAAAACGTATGTTGGGGATGTAATTGAGGTTAAAGAGGGTAAAATTATGCACTCCTCTCCCTTGTTCCCGGTCAGTTAGAGGCAAAGAGGTAAGGTACATATCGCTTTCGGTAACCGAGTCAACCAGTTGTTTTATGTGATCGGCAAATTTGTCGTGATTTGTAACAGTGAGAACAGGATAGTTTTGCTGGATGTGCGCGTTGGGAACATCACGGGGGATACGCATACCCCTGCCGAGGACCTGTGATATAAGAAGCTTGGAATTAAAGACCCTCTCTTCCATTGGAACGATCTGAAAGACATTATCCACGTCCCAGCCTTCGGAAAGCTTGTTAACCGCAAAAATAAACTCAACGCTCCCGCCAGTCTTTTTGGGATCTATTTCCTCGATATTATCAAGTTCATCTTTATATTGCGATTTTGAAACCCTGGCGACAACGCAAATCACTTTTTTGCGCATCCGGTCCACAATCTCCGAATCCGATCCTTTGGCGCCTTTGTGTTTTTTCTCGTATCCGGTCAAAAATGTGATGAATTCCTCACTTCTTCTTTGAGCATTATTTACATAAGGGCAGATAAAGATCGTTATCGGTTTTACCCTCCTTTTGCCCGACTGTTTTTTGTATGCATACTTTTCCAGGTTTTCCAGATGATTTTTCAGCACCATTTCAAACCGCTGATCAATAGTGAGGCGATCGTCGCCTTCATCGGTCTCGGTACGAATAATCGAATTGATCTTTTTGATATATTTCTCTTCGGTTGCATCTTTGATTGAATAGTTGAAAATGATATCGGCAAAATATTCGTTCTGGTTATATGGGGTGCCGGTAAATCCGATGTGTCTTGTAATTTTGCTGTTTTCCTGCAAAAATCGCATCCATAATCGTTCATCTCTTGTTTCTCCCCTGCCTTCCTGCCCTTCTTCCCTGTCAAGCACAAGACGATTATCTGCATATTTCAGATGCGAATAGGCATGATGGATTTCATCTCCAAGAACAAGGACTTCATCGGTATTCTTGAACAACGTGTCATAGATTGAGCCAAAGGTGTAAACTGCGTTGATGTTTTCAATAACAATGGAGTCGTCTTCTATGGGGTCGTTATCCGTCAGAAGATTAATTGCCTTTCCCCTGTATTTTGCAGGAAGTTTGTCACTAAACGCTTTCCTGCTCATCAAGTCCTTGAATTTGTCTCGTAGGCCCTGTTCGATAATGGTTGAAGCCGGGCCAAGCACAAGGACCCGTTTTGTAAGCCCCATGACAAGGGAAAGATAGGCGATTGCAAAAATTACATAAGATTTTCCAGTGCCGGTAGCCATGTGCACCACCCCGGATAGACGGTCAAGAAGGGGCAATTGACGAAGAAAATTATCTTCGGTTCCGAAACGCTGCTGAATCTGCAGCTTTTGCTTGTAATTCTCTTTACCAAGCTCAGTAATGCTTTTGTAACTGCCGCCCCAAAGATAAATCATGATTTGTTTAATAGAATCGTACTGATAATCGCGCGATCCGACAAGCTCACTGACATAGTCCTCTATTTCTGAAAAAGTGAACTTGTTGTAATTGCACCTCCGGATATTTATATCCAGTGTGTGATCTGACAAGTTCAATCTTTTGATCGCTTTCTGTCTTTTAGGCTTTTGTGCCATTTTCTATTAACCTGTTTAGCAAACCTGCCATCTCATTAACGAATGCTTCGCTTTCCTCAACGATCTCTTTGACCTGATCAACATCAAATTGAATCAATGGCCGATAATCCGCCTTGTGTCGATTATCAAAAAGCCAATCATTTTGTTGGCTCATAACACAACGGCTCCATCCTGTAAGATTTCCTGGTAAACAGGAAATTCCGTGAACATGCCATTCTCCCACTCATCAGAGAAAGTAAACAACGGACTGAAAATAACATTATATTCCATACCGATATCGAACAAAGCCCCAATAATGGTCTTCTCCTCTTTCCAATGCAGCGACCTGGAAGCAACTACAAGCAAATCAATGTCTGAATGCTCGTCATGGTCTCCACGGGCTTTTGACCCAAATAATATAACTTTTACTATGGGGAACTCTCTTTTTAGCATCTTGATGGCTGCCTTGATGGCGTCACTTTCATTTTTCATCAATGAGACGCTTTCAAAAGACTTCATAGTAACTCCTTATAGTGGTTACTCGTTTTTAATGATGAAAGGCTTGCTCTCATTACCGTGCTTGTCAATGGCAATAACAGCGACGTTTTTTGTCAAACCGATCACTTTAATCACGCCGTCAGCATTAATATCTTTGGCAAATATCGTCTTGCCCATATCAAAAATCTCACCGTCATAATCAACATCGACAAGCAGCATTGCAAGCCCGTCAAGCCCTTTTAAATGCTCGCCTTGTTTATCGAGGATCTTTGTCTCGAACTGCGTGATTTTCAACCCCTGTTTGATTCTCTCAACCGCAATCTCAACATAATCATTAAAATAAAATCCGGTGGAATTGATAAGGTTGTTGACGTTTTCCTGGGAGCTTGGCTGCTGATGTATCTGAAAATTACGGGAGACATCTTCCAGTATTTTGTACGGAAACTTGAGCATCTTAAAATACACCTCATTACCGGCGCTGTTTTCCATGGTTGTATCGCCAGCCACGGTGCAGGTCTCCGGCGTGATAATATAATAGTTGCCCTTAAGTTTGCCGCAGGACTGCAAAATAATCCCCTTGAGATAATTTTCATCAATCCTGATGTTTTTCAAATACTCGTCATTCCAAACAGGATAAACCTCAACCGGATTGCCGTCCTTTTCACCAAAAATATTGGCAAGCCTGTATTTGCCCGACAAATCCTTTTCATCCCGGCTGCACTGAAAAAGACCCAGCACAAAATCAATATAGGCGCCCCTGTTTTCCCTGAGCCTCATGATGCGGGAAAAATCATAGGCCCCCGTGGAGACCACACAGAATGGTTTTGGCGGCTTGTCGTATATCTGATTTTTCTTTACATCCTTACCTATCGCTTTTGACTGGCCGATTCTGAGCATCCTTTTTTGCATTGTGTAGATTGCATGCTTTCCGAAATCGCACACAATCCAGCGGCGACCGAGTTTTTCCGCAACTGCCACGGTGGTGCCTGAACCCGCAAATACATCCATGACGAGGTCGCCGGGGTTGGAGGAGGCAAGGATTATACGTTCGAGCAAGGCTTCAGGTTTTTGGGTGGGGTAGCTTAGAGCCTCTTTCGCCTGTGAATTAACAGGAAAAATGTCATTCCATATGTCCGGAACTGCCAAACCTTGCATTTCATCAAGGTACCGCTTTATTCTTGGAACTCCTTTTGAGGAATAGTGAAGACGATTCTGCTTCTCATACCTCACCATTGTTTCCTTTGGGCATCGCCAGACTTTTCGAACTCCCTTCCAAGAGTAATCGTATCCACCCCCTTTTAGTCCCGTTGCTGTCAGATTATCATCCATGTATAGGCGTCCATCTGGATCTCTATGTTTGTATCGTTGCTTCACATATTTGGGATCATAATCCTGAAATTGTGGATTGAAAAGATACGAATCACTTTTTCGGTACATGAGTATCGTATCGTGCAGATTTCCGAATAATTTGTTATCACTGTGCGCTGCTGACCGTTTCCATATAATCTCGCTTAGAAACTTATCTCGTCCGAAAACTTCGTCTAGTACAACCTTCCCAAAATGACTCATCCTCAAATCGAGGTGAAGGTAAAGGGAACCATTGTCAGATAGAATTTCGCGCAAGAAAATAAGTCGCTCTCGTAATGTCTCAATAAATTCAGCCCGATCAACACGATCTGTATAACTGTCCTCACCTTCTTTAGCAGCAAAATCACTCTTTGTCGCAAACGGCGGATCAATATAAATCAGTTTCACCTTTCCCCTAACCCTATCCTTGATCAGCGGGTCGGCATTCCGGTAGCAGGTCTTCAGGAATTGTAGATTGTCTCCCTGCACAATCAGGTTTTGCCAGTTATCATCCGTCCCGTCCTTTGCCCTTTCAAATAGATCAATCTGGGTTTCACCCGTCAAACTGCCGCCTTTAAAGCATCTTTCAACCTGAAGCGGCGATCCGGCATCCGTCGGAGATGCCTGACTCAGAATGGCGGCCTCGCTTCGCTTCCCCGCGTATTCAAGGGTGCCTACCTTGGCCCTGTCTAGTTTCGCAACATCAAATTTCTCCGCCAGACGGGGAAAGAGCTTTGTCATCAACTCCGAAGGTGGTTCGAAATTGTTATTCAGCGCCTCAATTATTATTTTCTTTTCTTCCTCTGTAAGGTCGGTCTTTACCATGGAATACTCCTGGATTCTAAGCGATCATATGCTTTCATCTAATGAAGAAATCTGTTGCAATCTACAGAGCCAACGCCGAGCTCATTGGCGCTGCTTTTTTGCGTCCGCTGAAGCGCATAGTTCGGCAATAGCCGATTGTTTTTAGTTTCCGCAATTATTTCTTTTAATTTGGAAATCGCTTTAGTTACAACTACAATTCAGTAAATTCATGAATTTTTAATCTATAGAACGATCTGTTGCAAACCAAGTTCCCCGTTCAATAAAAAACGAGATGGTTCATTACGATAATTCTCTACATCAGTTACATAAAGAAGGTATCTTTTTGCCCTTGTGATTGAAACGTATAGTAGCCTTTTTGATTCATTTATTTCGCGCCGACTTGCTGCGCTATAATGTGGAATTTTACCTTCATGAACATCTAAGAGTGCAACTGCCTGAAATTCCCTGCCTTTGGCCTTATGCATTGTAAGCAACTTCATGTTCTTATCTGTGTTTGCGAACAGTCCTAAGTCATGAACAGAGAGGTTTGCCACATCAACACGGTTCTTTATCATGTCCGCTTCCATATCCTGTACGGACTCTACAATTTGAACACAGCTTGAAGCAGATATCAATTCATCACTAACTAAAATTTTTACAAATTCCTGAGCGGCGGTATTTAACCAATCAATACCAGCTTCATTTTCATTTAATAGTTTTTTGCCGATGTGGATAAGTTTAAATACAGTTTTTCGACCTTGATATGAGAAAACTGAATAGTTCGCCTTGCCTTCCAAATTGGCAATCATCAAAAATAATTCTTTTTCGATTCGTGGGATAATATTGTTATCTGGCTCAGTAATATAATAACAGACTTGTTCAGCTAATCTTGCGAAAAGATGAGAGCGCTTATAAGGTCTCGCACCTGGGCCAACAATCGGTATGCCATATTCTCTAAGACTGCGCCCTATATGGAGAAGTTTTATCCACCAAGGGGCCAATATTGCACTTTCACCGTAGCCTATTCCCATATCGTTTAATACCGGCAAAAAGTAATCAGTTATTGCATTGAATGCGTTGCTGGTATGGACATATACTGGTTTTTCTTTGATTCTTTTATTTGCTCCTGAAGGGTACATTGGTGGTTTTCTTGGGAACAGCTTCTCTGCATGGCCAATAATCGAGCTACTTGACCTGAAATTCCCCAATAATGGGAAATCGCTTTTTGCCCTGATATACCTTGCGAATTCATCCATTAGATCTGGTCTTGCTCCGGCAAATCCATAAATCGACTGGTATGGATCACCTACCAAAAAGAATTTTGATTTTCCTTCTTCGGCGATGCATTTTAAGATTTCCACCTGTAAGGCCGACGTATCCTGAAATTCATCAACCAGTATCCATGCATATTTTGAGGATAAGGCTCTACTTATTGAAGGGTGGCTATTTAATAGAGTAAGTGAGAAATAGACAATATTCGGGAAATCAATATATCCTTTATTCTCAAGAAGTTTCCAAAATTCAAGAGCACTGGCATGTGCTAATGAATGACTGCATATAGGTGTACCATCAGGCTCTCTATCCAGAAGCTCAAATGCCTCCTTAATTTTTGAAGCAAGGCTAAATTTCGAGCATACTTCCTGCACAATCTCCTGATAAATTTCGCAGTCAGGGGAAATTACCTTAAAACCATCTTTATATCTATCTAATCGCCAATGAAAAAACCTCAATATATTATTCAGGCAAAATGCGTGGATTGTAGAAATTTCGCAATAATCTTCGTCTCCACTTGAGCCATAAGTCCTCAACCGGGCTTCAATCTCATGGACTGCTGCGTTTGTGTACGTTATGCAGGCAATCTTCCTTGCAGATCCTCTGACTTCATTAATACTGTGAAGCAATTTAGCCACTAAGCAACGTGTTTTTCCGCTTCCGGGGCATGCCACAACAATTGTGTTATTTTCATGTTTGACGGCATCTGACTGTGAGGCTGTTAGCTTCATTGTTCTATCAGCCAGTTTATCGCCTCTTTTATGTACTTGGGCATCGGGCCTTTAGCGAGGTCCATATGTTTGGATGAAGTTTGGGCAAATCTTGCCTTGCCAAATCTTTTTGCTGTGTTTAGCACTTTATTCCTAAGATTTTTCCTAAGCGTTTTTTCTTCTTTGGAGTTTAATTTTCCGCTTTTAAGCTTAATGTAGCCATCTCCTAATTGTCTGGCTACAATTGGAGCGCCGCATTCCTCGGCCCCTTTTTGCAAAACAGGTAAAAGACCCTCGGTCGTTATGGCACGCTCAAGGGTAGTCTTGCATCTAAAAACTTTGACATAATTATTTTCAAGCGACTCTAAATCAGGCAGTTCTGGAGCTTCATCTTCATCATCTCCTGGGGGTGGGATGCCATCTGGACTTAAGTCACCATCAGCAATTATAGCGCACTTTTTTGGCATTCCATTTTTACCGAATAATTTAGCATAACAAGCAAAATGAACACCAAATATAGGGACCACAGAAACACCATGGCTGTCTAAATCTATGCGCATCACCTTTTTTACTAATGCAGGGATAAAAAACAGTTCTGCAGGGCCTTCTACCAAAATAACTTTTCTTGCATAAAGCAGGGTAGATCTCGTTGCATCCAAGTATCTATTTATGTCAGAAGCCTCATTGTCAGTTAATAATGAACCTTCAGTTAGGTTGCATACTGCTGCTGAAGGTTCGCTTTTATTTGTCAGTACAATGCAGGATTCTATCGGTGCTCTCGAACTGACATGTGTACTATGGGTTGATAGGATGACTTGAGCTTTGTTTATATCCAATGCATTGTATAGGACTCTCTGGAGCTGAGGATGCAAGTGCGCTTCAGGCTCCTCTATCAATAGAAGCTGGCCGGCTTTTTCCGCTTTAGATATCCTGTTCCTAAAATGCTCCAGCAGCATGCTGATATAAAGGATATTATTTAGGCCTAAACCGTTTCTTGAAGGTTCAAAATCCTGCAACGAGTCATTGCCGAACAATATATTGAGTGAGCTGGAGATTGATCCGAAAGAAGGGTCAACCATCCCGATTTTGACGTCCATATCAAATGCCTCGCCTGCAGTTGCGGAGAATGATTTTTGGATTGCATTCCCTGCCTTATTAATCGGTGGACTTTCTGCTATTTGTCGATTTGCCTCACGAAGCACATCAACGAGTGCGTCTTTCTCAGTTTGGTTCATATCGCTTTCTGATAAAACAAAGCCAAGCGGGGATGTTCTTGTCAGGCGTATTTCCCTTTGGACATCCCGTAAAGCAGGCAAATAAACCACCTTATATTGCTGCAGATCATTAAAGCGAATGGCGGTTCCAAGCTCCTCATTCCATTTGACCCTTGCAGGATCATTAGCTCCGCCACCTGTCAGTTCCCAATGATAGTCATCTAAAGTAAGATCATCTCCATCTATTTCTTCGTTTTCAATGGCTTCACGGATTGAAAAGCGTGGACGGAATCTGTAGTGAATCCTGGCCTTATTTTTTTCTACTTCACAACATCCTACAAAAGCACATTCGCCTATAGCGTCCTCAAAATCACATAATTCGACTGAAACTATAACCTGATCAGGCTTTGAGATATCTATGCCAGAATAAATGTCATGATCGATAAGTTGACGATATCTGGATGATAGATTAGCATCCATTGCAAGTCTTAACGCATGTAAAAAATTTGTTTTACCAGTATTATTCTCTCCTATTAAGCATGTAACACCGTGGAATACCTTTACGTCAAGGTGCGAAAAGTTTCTAAAATTTTTGATCACTACACGAGAAATATACATAGCCTTTAACCCTTCTAATAAAATGCATAACAAACACCAAACGTGGTAGCCGAATGCCGAGTTAACAGGCAAATTCACCTTGCTCTATTATCTCCAATTTTGCTATTACCTTCTAATTCTAAGGACAGCATACCTATTTCCCGAAGAAAAAAGGCAATAATATGTGTGCTGCCCCAGATTCTATACGGCATTTATCGTTTGCGTGTCGATGGCTTTACGATGTTTCCCTGGCTATCCATAACGCCAACAGTAGTCCCTTTTGTTGTCTCCATAGCTTTTTTGACAGCTTCTTTGTTCGTACCAGCAATGTAGGCTGGACCACGATGACCTCTTAACTGTCCGAGAGCATCAGTCACGGTTTCTTGAGTTTCTACCTCTATGGTTGCATTTGTGGACTTGATATCAACACCCTTTCCGTCGTTATATTGCGTATTCATCTTTTTAGCGATACGGTTTGCTGTAATTTTGTGAGATCGACTTTCAGTCATTTTTAATCTCCTTTCTTCTATGTTATTTTTACAGAATTTACTTCTCTACCAAACAATTTATTTACTATTAATCAAATCGAATGCCGAATAACCCACCGTCTTCGGTGGCATCAGTCAGCTTGATTCCAGTTACATAATCGTTTAAATCAAATCCTTTTTCTTTTTCCTTGAATGCGTCGTCTTCGTTCATCGTAACGACATATTGGAATCCGAGTTCTTCAGCAGTTTCCGCCCCAACTCGCAAGGCGCTGATCACTTGCCGTCCGTCTACACCGTCGAACAGATGGCTATCATGAATCAGAAATCCAGGACCAATTCCTCGTTTCGCACATAGACGCATCAGCATCATATCAAAACAGAATATTTGCATATTCTTGATACCTTTGCTGCGCGAGCCTTGGATCTGAAAACTGAAGGTTGGCCCGTTGGAGGTTTCATCCACCAGCATGCTGCCTGCGTCTTCATATAGTTGTCTCGAAATCTGCTCGTAGGCCAGTATCGCATGGGAAAGCCTTTCTTTTTGCTCCGTAAAGTCACGCCTCAACCGAAGCAGAAGACGATTGCGCTCTATCTCTAATTCGCTTTTAGTCCCCTCAAGATTCTCGGCCGCCTCGAAACGCTGGCGTAGCGATTCGACTTCAGACTCGAGTCGGCCAACTTCACTCTGCAATTTTGTGAAATGATCAAGAGCACCGTAACTTTTTAACATTCCCATAATCTCAGCACGGCGTTCATCCAACCTAACATTTTCTTGATTGCGGGATTCTATTCGAGACCTTGCAGCTTCAAGTTCACCCGTTAAATAATCTTTGCGATTGCGGACAACAGATTCATGAAACAAACGAACGTCCTCGTAACGTTTTTTAACCAAATCCGGAAGAGTTATACCGACTTCCTCATAAACCGAGTCAAGATCGGTGATCTCGGGTGCTGTTTCTGATACGAGCGCAGCTTCCAAGTCACGAATAACAGCAAGATCAATGGTATTATCATTAGCCAACTCACTCAACTTGCGCGTGAGTTCATCGGCTTCCGCTTCCAACTCGCTATATTGAGGATGCACACGAAACTGTTCCAAATCCTGTTGGAGATTTTTGAGACGATCCTCTGCGACAGTAAATTGGGTACGAAGTTCCGCAGCACTATCAATGATGCTGCCAAAGGCTCCAGATTTGGCAGCCTTCCTTAGCTCAGTAAGATTCTTTTCTCTGTCACGCACGCCTTGCCAATCCCGCGTAATATGCCAATCAAGGTCCATTAAATACATCAAGGCCATCTGATAATCTCCCGGAGTTTGCATAGCCGCCTGCTTTTCCGGGGTTGTAAAGGCTACGCTCAGTTGTCGACGCACAAAGTAAGCAAACAGGGAGCGAAAAGTTGGAGTTCGACCCTCTTCATCCGAGCCGTCACTCAAACCGAACATGTCTTTGCCAAGCCGATGTCTCCACTTTTTCGCCGAAATTGAATACTCATTTAATTTGAATCCTGCACGTTTCTTGTTCAGGCGTTCGATGATTACTGTTTCGCCCGACAAATCAAATTCCATCCCAAATGTCACTTCTTGGAGTTCTTGAGCCCGAAATGGCGTCTTTTCATCGATTTTTCCGCCAGTAAGGAAATGTACGATTTCAATCAAACTAGTTTTTCCAGCTCGGTTACGTGTTTGCCTACTGGTTGCGCCCGCGCCTTTTTCCGCTATCAGCACATTCAGACCCGAATGAAACGTAAGGTTCTTGAAAGATGGCAGTGAGCTATATATACGATGAATCATGATGATGTCGTCCTCCTTTTTAGAAGACCCTCATGAATTTCGATAGCGTCAATTGCATATAAAAAATCTAGCGATAGAACAAACCAATCATAACTTAGGGAATTGGCATCGCTTCGAGTTTCTGATGCCGATTGACGAACATTCTCCCAAATCGCCGAGACAGTTTTCGGCTTATCTAGGTGCTTAAGTAATTCCGCTCCTACAGTGAGGATGGCCTTTTCCTGTAGTATGTGCTTGCTTGGGAGAATCATTTAATCAACTCCGTGGTTCCTCGAAGATATCGCAACTTTCGAAATAATAAGCCATGACTGACAACACTGCCATTTCATGTTCAGCCGTGCCTCTTTCAGAACTACCGACCCATGATTGGATTTCGTAGAATATCTCATTGGGTGTTATGGTTTCTCGAAGCGAATCGTATTTTTCCCGAAAAGCCGCTGCAATACGCTCACTAAAAGTTGGATCATGCCACTTCCCCAAAAAGTCATCCACTAGCGAGGCTTTTGTCATTCCTTCTTTGATCAAAATAGCAATGCCATCAGACAGTTGGTTTGACTCAATTTTCTTAGGCGGTACCTGCTTGACTGGCATTTTTGAATCGGGTTTCCGGGTTGCAATGGTTTCCAGAACAATCCGAATATCCTCAAAACCCAGCCCGACTTTAGCCTGTAAATTCGGTGCGTAACCAAACCACGATTCTAAATCCTCTCTTTGAATAAGTCGAAAGACAGTACGTAATTCTTCAAGACCCCATGGATTTAACTTAATCCCCGGATTGGTTTGCTCCAGGTCTAGCATTTCCTTTTGCACATGGGGCGGAATACCATCATAGGCGTTATGCACAAATGCCCATTTATCAAAATGTTTGCCCCAGAAGTCTTTAGCTCCCTCGAAATCCTCTCGTATTTTGTCGATTGCTTTCTTTTCCGTCATTTCGTTTGGTGCATAAACTTGGAATAAACGGCGTTCGGACTTCAGGAATCCGTCATTTTTTCGATCCCCTCGACTGCCCCACGGTCGGCACGGCATGTAATCGCTCTTATAGGCCCGGGCCATCAAATTATTAAAGAAAGTTTGGAAAGCGTTTCCCTTTGCTTTGAGAAATTCGTTTTCAAATCTGGTGTCATAATATGCTTTTTCAAGTGATTTCATTTGCTTTTCATCCATCATCCAGATATTATCAACTTGGCTTCATCGGAAATATAAATATCTTAAAGTAAGTGCTTAACCAACCACAATTTTCATCAATTTATTACTGAGAAGGCGCTCAATGTTCGTGCAGAACGTTCATAACTCCAGAGTGATGTCATCAATATCCGTTTGTTTTATCCCGCTGATATCATTTGTATTCTGTGTTCCACTACGCAGGTTTTCCTTCCAGTCGTTTGCGCGCCAATTTAACCGCTTTGTGAAGCTTTTGCTCCAGCAGTTCACGTTTCGGGAGTTCGGTCATGTATTCGGCCACTTTGATACCGCTTTTATCTAATTGCAACAGCTCTATCTGTTCGCTGGTTTTTCCGGCGCAAAGGATTAATCCCAGGGGTGTTTCTTCGCTGGGTTCCTTTTCATACTTTTCCAGCCAGCGCAGATAGAGTTCCATCTGGCCTTTGTAAGCAGCTTTGAACTTGCCGAGTTTTAATTCAATGGCAATGAGGCGTTTAAGTTTGCGGTGAAAAAAGAGCAGATCAAGATAATAATCCTCATTATCGACTATGATCCTCTTTTGGCGGGCAACAAACGAAAACCCGGCTCCAAGCTCCAGAATAAAGCTCTCCATTTCCCGAAGGATGGCCGTTTCAAGATCTTTTTCACTAAAAGTATCTTTTAGCCCCAGAAAATCGAGGAAATATGGATCGCGGAAAACAAGATCAGGTGTAAGCTTATCCTCCTCACGCAAGGCGGCAAGACCTTTCTCGATTAGTTTTTCAGGCTTCTTTGATATGGCGGTGCGCTCGTAAAGCATCCCATTAATTTTTTTTCGCAATGTCCGAACGCTCCACTGCTCCAACCGGCACATCTCGGCGTAGAAATCACGTTGAAGGTCATCTTTGAGAGGTAAAATCGCGACAAAATGGCTCCAGCTCAATTGTCGTGACAGTGTCACGACAATCTCCATATCTGAAAAAATTTCGGCAAATTGAATCATCCTGCGAAGATTTTTTTCATTAAAATTATTGCCATAATCTTCGGTTAATTGTCGCGACAGCGTCACGACAATTTTCCGTCCGTAATCTGCCCGTATTTCCTTCAAAATATCATGCCGAATACGGTTACCAATCTGCCAATAAAGAATGGTCAGCCCGGCGTTAACTGTAACGGCAACATTATGCCTGGCAACTTCAATGAGCCTGCGGATATCACCGATAAGATCGCCGGAAATGGATTTGTTGTATGTTTCTGCAGCCAGCTTTCCTGTTTCCTTTTTCATATTTCGACAACCTCGCTGATAAACCCCCTAGTTTACAATAACCATCGGGGTTGTGCCCTGCGTACTGTTTAAAAAGACGGTTTCATATCCCACAAATTGCGAGCAGAAAGAATCGTATTATTCAACTGTAAACGCCTTTCTTAATAACCTGTCCAGAACATCGGCTTTTGTTTCGCCGCCCTGCTCCGGCCGCAGATTGAACTTATTCAGCCTCAAAAACCGGTAGCCGTAGCTTTCAAGCTCTATCTGCCGGCTGACATCATAATCAAGGTACTGCTGTGAAAAGTTATGGCCGGTCACGATATCCGGGTTTTTTGTGTGATATTCCACGCCGTCATATTCCAGGATCAGGGCCAGCTCTTTACCGCCTTTTGAAAAGGTCATGAGAAAGTCAACCCTGTATTTCGGTATCTGTCTAGCATATTCGGCCCTGATGTATTCGCCTATCTTAAACTGGGGAATGATTTTCACATGCTCCCTGTGCGTTTTCACAAAGGTAGTGCTGACCAGAAAGTTATACAGGTCTTTTTCCGGCGGTGATTCAAAAATAGAGCTGTCTTCGATGAAAAAATCATTTTTTTTGTTTTCGTCAAGAAGCTTGTCATAATGCCGAATGGCATCGCCAAGCCTGGTTTTCCCATACTTATTGACCGGCATGCTATGGACAAAGACCATTGTGTCTTTTGCACGACTGAAGCCCACATTGAGCCGTTGCATCTTCAATTTTCTGATATTATCTGCTGTGCCACCGATGACCGGATAAATGTTTCTTAACTCGGCGTTGCCGTATTTACTGTCTTCAACAAGGGAGTAATATACAAGATCACGTTCTTCACCCTGCACATCGCCTACAAACCATATAGCCAGATCATGGTTCTTCTTCAGTTCCGGCATATTGAGTTTTTCGTTTATAGCCTGCTCCATTCTCGCCTGCTGTTCACGAAAAGAGGTTATAATGCCGACACTTCCCTTGAAGCCATCTTTAATACGGCTGTCCAGATCGTGAATAATGGCATCTATTTCATCATAGTTAACATTACGGCCGGAATTTCCTTTGGTTTCTACGGGAATAAACTGCAAGACTTCGCCTATCGGTTTGGTGCGTATCCGGTTGATGCTAAGATCGAGCAGAGCGGGCTTGTAGAAGAATTCATTTGAATAATCTATGATTTCAGGGAAACTCCGGTAATGCTCACGCAGAGAAGTGGTGTAATTCGCAATGGCCCTGGCAAAACTCAATGTTGATGTGCGGATATTGAAAGTTTTGAGCCACAGGACGGCGCCGGCATTATCCTCCATGGGGCGCAATGCCTGTTCAGCTTCCTGCTCATCCTCTTCTATCTCTTTGGAGACCTCTTCAATCAGTTCTTTTAACTCCTGCTCCGGCGCAGATGCATTGTAATCATCCTGATAGGCATTTATGATGTCCCTGAAATATGCGGCGGAATATTTTGAGTTCACATTATAGGCGCCGACGGCGCCGTACTGGTATTCATCGCCAAAAACAACGACCTGCTTTGCCCGCAGGATAAGGGAGATGGACTCGGCAATAGAGACCTGCGACGCTTCGTCAATGACAAGCAGATCAAACAGGTCTTCGTCCATCGGAAAATGCCTTGATATCATGTCGGGTTCGGCAATAATTCCTGATATGTTTGTCAGGAGTACCCTGGCCTGCGTGCTTGTCAGCCTTTTCCCGCCGGCAAAAGAAGCCTTAATCCTGGCGACATCCCCCAATAAGTTGTTGAGATTTTTCATCCGAAGGTCGTTTTTGTGTTCGACCTGTTTCTGTCTGAGTTTATTGAAGCCATCGAGATCATCTTTGTTAAATAAATTTACAACCGATTTTTTGGAAAGCGCATAATCTAGTTGAATCCATCTCCAGATGTCGGCTTCAGCGCCCGTAAGATTGATGAGCCGTGATAAAGTGCCTAATTTTTGGCTTGAAATTTTGAGTTTGGCAAGCATTGTTCCATAGTGATTGAAAAGGGCATTGATGCAGTTGAAAAGCGCCGCATCCATCTTTTGAAGAGCCTCTTTCACGCCATCAAAGGTATCGTAGACTTCGGAAATGCTTTTTTCTTTGTTTCCGGCCACTTCGCGGTATTCATCAATGATGTCTCTGTGCTTCTTCAGAGAGATGGCTGTTTGAAGGGCTGAAATTCCCTCAAAAGCCATATCCAAATTGAGTTCGTTTGCCGGCACGTTTTTCAAACGCACGATTTCTTCAATAATATTTGCGTGTTTCAAGCTCTTTAACGACTTGACCAGTTGCTCCAAAACCTTCTTGTCTGGAGCCTTCCTGAACAATTTTTTGAAGAATGCGCCGGAGATATCGCTGGACTGAAGTGCGGAAATGGGTATATCCATTTTGAAGGATTTTACGGACCCTTCTATTAGATCCACAAAAGACTTTGGGACTTCAGTGAGAGTTGTCTCAAAATCAAGCTCTTGTTTGGAATGAAGGTTTATTGCTTCACAGGCATTAAGAAACCTTGGAATATCTTTCCGGTGTTTTAGAAGAAACCGAAATGCCGCCAGACCGATATCGTTGAAATTATCAACAATCGCATCTTCGGCAAATTTTTGTATCTTTTCAAAATCAATTACAGCCGAAGCATCGCATTTGGGGAGATCAAAATCGCCATCTGAAAACTCGCCGGAACTAATAAGCCTGCTCTGTATCTGCTCAGATTCAAACAGATCGTGAATCTTTTCCCTGTACTCGCCGGATGAAGAAATCTGCTTTTCTATTTTTTCGGAGACAGATCTTTTTAACTCTTTTTCATCTTGTTCAAGGGCCTGCTCATTGTAGTCGTTTGCCCGGTCACCCGCAGCGTTTATCACCGCATTTTGAAGTGAGTTCTCAAGTGTGTTTATGGATCGGCCGTTTTTAGCCAGCCTGATGATCGATGGTTTGGCATTGGGATGCAAGTCGCGGAACTTGTCCGTAAGCATGCGGTCGATCACGTCAAGAGCCTGCTTTTTGTGAGAAGTAATGACAACTGATTTCCCCTCCTGATTGGCCCAGTAAGTTATTGCTGCAATTGTGTGGGATTTGCCGGTTCCGGGCGGGCCATCAACAACAATAATTTTATTCTTTGGTTTATTGAGAGCAAGGAGGATTCTCTTTTGAGAAACATTCAGATTTAAAGGATTATCAGAAATGTATCTGTCAGCGCTTTTGATCGGGTATCTCTCGATAAATTCCCTGTCAACCGCGTCCTGGGTGTTTTCCACGTTTCCGTCAATATAGTCCGAGACAAAATCGACGAATTTGTTCTTTTCGTCTGACTCGAGTCGTGTCATTATTTCTGAATAATCGAGAAGTTTTTTATTTTCGTTCCTGACAACCTGAAATCCAACACGGCATCTGATATCAGGGTAAGTCTCTTTCGGGGCTTTGATTGGTCTGAAATAAGGCTCAAGCACAAATGGTTCATTCCAGCCGTACTGAGCCTGCAAAAAAACCTCCATCCCGCTGAGATTGGATGCAGCATTTTTGAGGGTAGATGATCTTGAGGCTGTGAGAACTGATGGAAATTTGAAATAATTAACAGCAGGGGTATTAATCAGTAAAAGATCTCTTGGAAATGAAATTTCTACTTTCTCAGCATCGGGCGATAGATTAAGCTCAATAAAAAATATCGGATATCCTTCAACCGCGTCATTATCTGTTCGCCTGTTCAGCTCGTGAAAAAACACATAGATTGTTCCGACAGTATTGTATCTGGCATATTTTTGTATGCTGATAAATAGATCATATAGAACAATATCATCAACACCTTCCTTGAAATACTGTTTAACACTGCCGATATATTCCTCTTGGGATTGTGTATCCCGTGCAACAGACTGGAGCGCATCAAAATGTTTTTTCAGGTAATTGGCAGGATTGAAGGTTGAGGCGGCGACATGCTCAATGCCGAGTTCATCTTTTAAACGGTCAATCTTTTTTCTTTGTAGTTCAATAAGGATAATTTCAATCTGCTTTCTGAAAGCAAGATTGTATTTCCGGCAGCCGTCAAGGAATGCCTGTGAATTCTGCCTTTCAATCTCTTGTTCTGGAAGGTCGGCGTTGTCAGCGGCATGCAGTCCTTCTGCGGTTACAATAAAGACTGCATCCCGCTCGGCCACCTTTCGAATTTCTTGCTCAACACATGATTTAAGATATTCCAAGCCAAATTTATCCGAAAGAGCTTTATTGATCTCCAATAAGACATCATCGCCTGAAAGCGAAAGAACATGCTCATTATTCCTTACCGTAAGAGGAATACTTTCTCCGCTCTTTATCCTTTGTAAAAGTTCACCCTGAAATTCCTGAAATATTCCTAAATCGAGGGTCAGCTCATTGTCCGTCCAGCGGTAGTTTATCAGTGTCCTGAAATTAAACCTTGTTTCAGTAAATGCCGCAAAGTAATTGAGGATATTTGCAGATAATCTGGTTGCGTTTTTTTTGTTTGGCATTGGATTTATTCCTCAGGTTCGCCAGGTCGATAATTCCTTCAATTCCCCCTCCGGGAATCGCCCCTTCCTTTGGTTTCAGGTATGCCGAATAACCCATGAAAAACCTTGATAGAAAAAATCATCAATAATTTCTTCAACCCTAACAGAGCCATACCAAAATTTCCCTTTGTAAAAGTCAAAAGCCCGGCTCATTTAAGTGAACCGGGCTTTTGGGCACGTGATTTTCATCATTACCTCAATTCCATGGGGTTTGGAGCGCTTGTTTCAGATTCGCCGTCCATTAGCACAATCGCAAATTATAGTCAAGCTGTTACAAATTGATTTCGATTGTGAAAATAGTAGGTTAGATCTGTCTGGCAGCCGTGAAAACGCAGGCGTATCGTCGCGAACTTCCTATGGTTGTCCTGAAATGATAGGTACATTTCGGGACGCTCCTAACATTTAAACTTACTTTTTCTTTGCATCTGCAGCAAACTTGAAAACCGCTCAAATTAGATTTAAGTTGAATCCGTCAGTCCCTTATGATGCCCCATAATCAACCATGAAATAACTCGGTCAATACCTTTCCAATCCTTAAGTTGTGCCAGATGTCCTCCAGCTTGCGAATGAATCACTCGCTCCGGATTTGCTTCCAAATGCGCCTCATAACCATTTTCGACCATCAGTTTTGCCTGAAAATTATCTGAGTACTTTCATGCGTCATGCCACAATCCTGCGAGCCTCGCCCAGCTTTCGCCGCCAAATGGCCGGGCGAATTCACCCGCCATCTTAGCGACAGCTTCCCAATGATCTGCCAGAAGCTGCCATTTTTCTGGAGGTTTATTTTCGAGGTTATGCGCATAAAGATGTTTGGCCATGATACACCCGAAAATCGTTTCCGATTTCCGCCAACCAATTCCCGCCTGTCGGAAGGCAGAATCGGTTTATTTCATCTTGTATACCACACCCTTTTGTCAGATAAGGTCAAAAAGGAGCGAAAAAATCCCATTTTTTTTAAAATCATAGCTGTCAGGGTATTTAATACAAAAACCCGAACAACCATAATGGGATTTTACTGCCGATTCCCGTTTCTATGTCGTCAAGCGCAAGGAAGGAATTTTCGATGTCTTTTATCTGTTTAAAACTTTTTTTCCGACCTCCGATTTCAAAGGTATAGGTGTTATCAATATGGAAATCTCCCTTTGGGGGCATCGATACTTTATGCCGAACAGAAAGCATGTTGATAAAAAATGTTTCGCGGATGGTGCCTATATTTTCTTTACCTTTGCTGCCGATTGCATATATCTGATTCGGATTGTTAAGATATATTTTTTCAGGTTTTTCCAGCGATCCCAGCCCACTTCCACCTTTCGCGAGAGATATAATTACACCTCCGTCTTCAAGGTATTTAAGGTAATTTTTGAGGGTGCGCTCATCTCCGATTTCAACAATTCTTTTAAGCCGTTTTAAATCAGGTGTAAATGGGGCTGACTCCGCAATAACAGCAAGGAGCCTTTTAATCTTCCTTATACTGCTTCCGTTTAATGTTGGATATATGGATAAAAGATCGCTTTCGATTGTTGTGCGGATACTTTGTTCCAAAGTCATATAATACAGCGAAATATCGTCAAATTCCGCAAAATAGGGAAAATATCCAAACTGAAGATAGTCGTTGAAAAGCGCTAAAATCTTATTCTTTTTGTTTTCTACGGCCGTAATAATATCGTGTGCGAGTTTCTCGTGGTCTTTTAATATGGTTTTTAGAATAAGCGATTTAGTTTTCATGCCTGTGGTCAAGCCTATGTATTCCCGGAAAGAAAGCCCTGTCATTGGATACACTACGGCTCTTCGGCTCAAATCATGGCTGCCCTTCTGAATTTCCATGGCGGAGCTGCCTGAAGCAAGAATAGTTAGTTTTTGCAAGCTGTCATAAATACTTTTCAGCTCGCTTGACCAACCCGCATATTTATGAATTTCGTCAAAGCATATCATTTGACCGCCCAGGTTATAAAACTCTTCAGCAATTTCATAAAGGCTCCTTCCGCTTACAACAAAATGATCAACAGGAACATAAAGCGCTTTTTTTGTAAAAATATCATCATTTACTGATAATATTTTTTGAATCATTGCTGTGGTTTTGCCGACGCCTCGTTGCCCGGTGATAACGGAAAACCTGCTTGCAAGAGGGTATTGATCAAGAAAGTATCGCCGGTAAGGCTTGTTAAAAATTTTCAAAAAGTCTCTGCTTAGCCTGAAAATATCATCTAACATTTTGCGGTCTCCGTAGCTTTCCCCGAAAGGACTGCTATACTATAATAAATTGATAATAATTGTATTATATTCCTATCATATCTTAATAATAAA
Organism: uncultured Desulfobacteraceae bacterium; assembly: GCA_964530095.1. Classification (GTDB taxonomy): domain Bacteria; phylum Desulfobacterota; class Desulfobacteria; order Desulfobacterales; family CAZHA01; genus CAZHAH01. The sequence continues at coordinate 56,660 of CAZHAH010000015.1, forward strand.
TGTAATGCAATACTGTTAATATTTTTGAGGTGTCAGTAACATCTGGACATTTAACATCTTTAGAAACTATGCATTTGCTTCTGCTTCCAGCTCAAATAGTCGTATTCTTCGTGAAACTGTTTCCCTCTCCATCGCTAAACGATATGCACTGAAAGAATGATTCTCTGAATTTTATTGACCAGTTCCTTTTGCGGCGCATGGACTTGTTTGTAGGCCTTGGCGATTGTTCGTTTCAGCGCCCGGGACATTTGCCTGTTAAATTGCTTTGATTGCGACGGCTGATACAGAAAAACTACCACGATGACCTGCTCGTCCAGACCCGATTCCTGAATTTCAATCAATTTATCAATTATACTCTCCGGGATTTTGGGGGACGTCCATTGGATTATTACTTGCTTATTCTAATAGCTTAAATCCATCCTCTACGGCAATTTTTCGTCCTCGAATAAGATCAGAGATGTACATGAAAATATGAATTTATCCCGATCCCGCTCAATCCTTTTCTTATTTTGGATATTCTCAATACCGGCATTTGCCTGAATAGTTCCAAATTAACCCTTAGGTTCATCCACCGATTATCTGCAGCCGGATTTTACCCGGAACCTTCAAGCAGCTTTTGAATCTCAACCGGCAAGTAAAGCTGCCGGTTTCCGGAAATGGACAACCTTCCGGTGTAGACCTCGCCCGTCGTCAGATTGGTGATCCGGGCGGTTACTTTTTGTTTCATCTTTTATCCCCTCCTATTTTTTTCGGGCAATGATCACATAACGGCTGGTTACGCCGATGATGCGTTTCTTCTGCATGGCGGCCACCACATTGGGCTTGATCCGCTACGAGGACATGGGCGCCTGCAGGACGTGGGTAAACTGCCAGCCGCTTTCAAGCAGTGCCATGATGTAATCGTGGTTGACGACCGACCGCTCCCAGTGCTCCTCGATGGCCGGTGTATTTTGAAAATCCCGCCAGTCGGCATTGATCAATGCCAAACGGGTGTTGCGTTTAGTGTTTTGGTGGGCCAGTTTGAAAAATCGTCTAAAAAAGTTCAAATAGGCGTCTTTAGAAAGGCCGGCAATGCTTTTGGGGTCGTAATCGTCAGCCTTTTTGCTGAAATAAGGCGGATCGAAAATGATCAGATCCGGTTTGGCTTTACCAAAGACCGGCCAGGCAGGGTTTTCAGGATCCCAAAAATGGGGCTCGATTTCGGGTCGGATCTTGGGCCGGTCGTCCATGTCAAAGCTCCAGCAGTTGCGATTCAGCGCCAAACA
>CAZHAH010000016.1:0-57819 GCA_964530095.1 uncultured Desulfobacteraceae bacterium
AGGCCATTTATGTCAAATATGCCCAGGCCGTGCCCCTTAAATATGTCATCGATGCAAAGAGCTGTATCTATTTTAAAAATGGGAGATGCAAGGCCTGCGAGAAATTTTGTCCCTCCGGTGCGATTGACTTTGAAGATAAGCAGAAGGATTTTTCGATTAGGGTGGGGGCCATCGTTTTGGCCAGCGGATGTGAAGCTTACGACCCGGGGCAACATGATGTTTACGGATACAAGAAATCACCCAATATCGTGACCAGCTTGGAATTTGAACGGATGCTTTCCTCATCGGGCCCATTTGGGGGACAGCTAATAAGACCTTCAGACGGAAAGGGGCTTGAAAAAATTGCCTGGCTTCAATGTGTGGGGTCGCGCGATGTCCATATCGGCGCCAAGGGCTACTGCTCTTCGGTGTGTTGCACCTATGCCATCAAGGAGGCGATGCTGGCCAAAGAGCATTGCCAAAGCCTGACGGATGCGGCCATCTTTTATATGGATATTCGAACCCACGGCAAAGATTTTGAAAAGTATTACCTCAGGGGCAAGGAGCAGGCCGGCATTCGCTTTGTGAAAACACGGATCACCAATATTGTGCCGGTTGAGGGAAACGGGCGTCAGCTTATTCGTTATGTTGATAACAGCGGTCAACGGGTGGAGGAAGAATTCGATATGGTGGTTCTCTCTGTGGGTCTGGGCGTAAGCCGGGATGCCATCGATTTGGCCCGCGACCTGGAAGTCGAACTGGATCACTATCACTTTGCCGCGACAGACAGCTTTGCATCGATTCAGACCTCAAGAGCAGGCATTTATGTAAGCGGTGCCTTCGAAGCACCCCAGGATATTCCTTCTTCGGTGATAGAATCCAGCGCCGCTGCCGGGGCGGCCGGAGCCGGCCTGAATGAAGCCCGCTGGACGTTGACCAAAACCAAAGAAATCCCCGAACAGATTGATCTTAGCGGTGAACCGCCCCGGATCGGTGTCTTTGTTTGTCGGTGCGGCACCAATATCGGCGGGATCGTCGATGTGCCCAAGGTTGTCGAATTGGGGAAGCATTTGCCCCATGTGGTCAGCTCGGAGGAAAGTCTGTTTACCTGTTCTCAAGATTCACAGGAGAAAATGCGCGAGATCATCAAAGAACATCGCTTAAATCGTGTGGTGGTGGCCGCATGCAGTCCCAAGACGCATGAAGGGATTTTTATGGAAAATCTGGAGACCTGCGGCCTCAACCGCTATCTTTTCGAAATGTGTAATATTCGCAATCAAGACTCATGGGTCCATAGCAAAACACCGGAGGTCGCCACGCAAAAAGCGATTGAATTGGTAAAGATGTCGGTGGCACGTGCGGCGACGCTTAATACACTGGAAGAAAAAAAGATCCCTGTAACGCAGCGGGCCTTGGTTATCGGCGGGGGTGTGGCCGGTATGAATGCGGCTTTGTGCCTGGCAGAGCAGGGCTATGAAGCGGTGCTGGTGGAAAAGGAGAACCAACTGGGCGGGATGGCACTGAATATTGCAGCCACTATCCAGGGCGCTGATGTACAAGCCTATCTTGAAGAATTGATCCAAAGCGTTACATCCCATAGCCGGATCCAAACGCTGACGCAGTCGATCGTGGTCGGATTTTCGGGATTTAAGGGGAATTTTACGACCGAGGTTTTGGTGGGCCCGGGTATGTATGAACGCAAGATCGATCATGGCGTGGTGATCATGGCCACCGGTGCCGGGGAATATAAACCGCAGGAGTTCCTCTATGGCCAGGACAAGCGTGTGGTAACCCAAATTGAGCTGTCGCAGCAGATATCCCAAAATGGCGCCACTGATTTGAACCGGGTGGTCATGATCCAGTGCGTCGGTTCGCGCAACGAGGCCAACCCGAATTGTTCAAGGGTCTGCTGCCAGAGTGCCATCAAGAATGCGCTGGCGATTAAAAAACTGAATCCGGACGCTGAAATTTATATTCTCTATCGGGATATCAGGATGTACGGCTTGCTGGAGGATTTTTACAGAGAGGCCCGCAAGCAGGGGATTGCTTTTTTCCGTTTTGATCCGGAGGATGAGCCGGATGTGAAGTTAAACGCCGAAGGGATCGGGGTAACCTTTAATGACCCTGTTTTGGGTCGCCGATTTGAAGTTTGTCCGGATCTGTTGGCGCTTAGCGCAGGGGTGGTGGCCGAAGATAGCGAGGAGATCGCCACGATCCTCAAACTGGATCGCTCAATGGAAGGCTTTTTAAATGAAGCCCATGTCAAATTGAGACCGGTCGATATGGCCACCGAGGGGATTTTTGTGTGCGGAACGGCGCATGGGCCGAAACTGATTTCGGAATCGATTTCGATGGCCTATGCGGCGGCTTCACGGGCGGCCACATTCTTGTCGAAAACCGCCCTAACCCTTTCAGCCGTTACCGCCCAGGTGGAGCAAGACAAGTGTGCCGCCTGCCTCGTGTGTGTGCGCTCCTGTCCGTATGAAGTCCCTGTGGTTAATGACGAAGGGGTCAGTGAAATCGATGAGGCCCTGTGTCACGGATGCGGGGTTTGTGCTGCAGAATGCCCGGCCAAGGCCATCAAACTAAATTGGTATGAGGATAATCAAATCATGTGCAAGGTAGACGCCTTGCTGGAAGGAGCGCTATGAGCAAGGAATTCAATCCGGTCATTGTTGCGTTTTGCTGCAACTCCTGAGGCTATAGTGCGGCGGACCTGGCAGGTTCGATGCGGTTGCAATATCCGGATACGATTCGGATTGTACGCGTACCATGCACCGGCAAAGTGGATGTCATCCATATTCTGCATTCCTTTGAAAAAGGGGCTGATGGGGTCTACCTGGTGGGATGTATTGAAGGCGAGTGTCACTACAAGAGCGGTAATTTCAGGGCGCGCAAGCGCGTTGAGCAGGCCCAGAAAATACTGGACGAGATCGGCATCGGTGCAGAGCGGGCGCAGATGTATAATCTTTCATCGGCTGAAGGTGCGCGGTTTGCTGAAATTGCGCTGGAGATGACCCAAAAAATCATTGAGTTGGGCCCCAATCCGATCAAACTGGCCCTGGCAAAGAAGGTGGCCTAAGCAGCTTCAATTACTTTTATAAATTAAACACGGAGAGGTCTTGCATTATGATTGTCGCCGAAAAAAAACCGATTGAAGAAATTATTAAAGAAATAAAGGGCCACGAAACAATCCTCTTACTGGGGTGCAACGAATGTGTCACGGTTTGCGAGGCAGGGGGGAAGAAGGAGGTTGAAGTCCTCGCATCCGCACTGCGGATGTATTTTCTCAACCAGGGAAATGAGCTTCGGATCGATGAAAAGACATTGGAGCGCCAATGCGATCATGAGTATTTAGAGGAGATTCGAGGTGTAGTCGACCAGTATGATGCCATCGTTTCCATGGCCTGCGGTGTGGGGGTCCAGTTCACCGCCGAAAAATATCCTGCGATGCCGGTATATCCAGGCGTAAATACGTGCTTTTTAGGTGTAACCGAACAGCGTGGATTGTGGACCGAAAGATGTCAGGCCTGTGGTCATTGCATACTGGCTCAAACCGGGAGCATCTGTCCTATCTCACGTTGTGCCAAACGGGTTTTAAACGGGCCCTGTGGCGGTTCGACCAAGGGCAAGTGCGAAATTAAAAAGGATGTTGATTGTGCCTGGCAATTGATCATTGAACGCCTAAAGGCTCTCGGAAGACTTGATGACTATGAAAAGCTTGCATCGATAAAGGACTGGTCCTCCGAACGTGCTGGCGGACCGCGAAAAGTTGTCAGGGAGGATGTCCAAATATGAATACGAAAACCCCAAGCAAACTTGAAAAGATCCTGGCAAGCGGGCAACTGGCCGTCACGTCGGAATGCGGCCCTCCACGCGGCAGCGACCCGGATGTCATCACCAAAAAGGCCGAAATGATCAAAGATCACGTGGATGCCATCAACATTACCGACAATCAGACGTCGGTGACGCGGATGTGCAGCCTGGCGGCTTGCATCCGTCTCAAGCTGATGGGTCTGGAGCCGATTCTGCAAATGGTCGTACGAGACCGGAACCGGATCGCTTTGCAAAGCGATATTTTGGGTGCAGCCGCGTTTGATATTCATAATATCCTGTGCCTTTCAGGCGATCATCAGAGTTTTGGTGATTGTGCTGAGGGTCAAAACGTTCATGACCTGGACTCAATGCAGTTGATTCAGACCGTCAGGCTCATGCGCGACGAAGGGAAGTTTTTGGGCGGTGATGACATAAGCAGGCCCCCCCAGATGTTTGTCGGTGCGGCCGCCAACCCGTTTGCCGATCCGTTTGAAATCCGTGTACCCCGGTTGGCAAAAAAAATTGCCGCCGGAGTTGAATTTATCCAGACACAGTGCATCTACAATCTTGACAAATTCGAAGAGTGGATGAAAGACGCCCGGGAGCGGGGTCTGCATGAAAGGGTTGCCATACTGGCAGGGGTAACGCCCTTTAAGTCGGCCGGGATGGCCAAGTACATGAAGAACCGTGTTCCGGGTATGGATGTGCCCGATGAGGTGGTCAAACGGATGGCCGATACACCCAAGGAAAAACAGGCCCAAGAAGGGATCAACATTTGTGTGGAATCGATCAAGCGTATTAAGGAGATGGAAGGGGTCCGCGGATTTCACTTGATGGCCATCGAGTGGGAGGAAAAGGTGCCCGAGATTGCTGAAAGGGCAGGGCTTTATCCACGTCCCGCGATTTAGGCCTCCGTTAGGGAGGGTGATCATCAGATCAAAGCCAAACATGGACGCGGCAGGAATAGAAAAGGCGCCGTGACCGTTTAACAAAAGGAGGAAACATATGGAAGAGAAAAAAAGGATTCTCGTTGTGGACGATGAGCCTGATTTTGCTTCTATCGTCCAGGGGAATTTAGAAAAGGAAGGTTTTGAGGTTGAGGTGGCATACGATGGGGTAGAGGGCCTTGAGAAGGTCAAAGCAAATCCACCCCATGGGATTGTCTTGGATGTGATGATGCCCGAAATGGACGGATATAAGATGTGCGCCGCCCTGAAAGACGATGAACAGTACCGGGATATTCCGATTCTTCTTCTCACAGCGGTGGGAACGCATGTCACTTCTACACGTTATTCACACAGCGACGGCATGAGCACCGAAGCGGATGATTTTATGGATAAACCCGCATCGGCTGAGGATATCACCAAAAGCTTGCGGCGGCTCCTGGGAGTATAAATCAAGATGCCCGTCGCTGCGGGGCCGGATATCAAAGAGGCATTGATGCCCCAATATAAATCCTGCGGATAGGATCGTAATGAGGGTTTTTTGTATCTTTAGCGATGACCGCGTGTTTCATTCAAGGTCTCCCGAAATGTTTTCGACGGTTCTGAAACAGGTTGGAATTAAGGGAGAATATGTCCCCTTCAAGGTTGAGAAAGATATGGTGGGCAAAGCCGTTGAGAGCATTCGCGTCTTAAACATCGAAGGCGCGAATGTCACTGTTCCGTATAAGGAACTGGTTATTCCTCATCTTGATATTCTTTCCGAAGGCGCCAACATTATCGGATCGATAAACACCATTGTCCGCAAGGGGGAGACACTAAAAGGTTACAACACCAATGCGATCGGTTTTATGGATGCCTTAAATAGTATCGGGTTTGATATTACGGGTAAAAGAGCGCTTGTGTTCGGAACGGGAGGGGTTGCGCGGGCGGTGGTTTTTATTTTAAACTGGCTGCGCGCCGAGTCGATTCATATTGCAGGGCGCAATATGGGAAAAGCCCTGGAGATCGGCAAGCGTTTGGGCGGCGAGACGGTTCAAATGGACGAACTCCAAGAGCGGGCACTTGCGGTGGATCTTGTTATTAATGCCACGGCCGTCTCGAGTCCAGAGGAGTCGTCTGAGCTGGCTGAATTGATACGCAATCTCCCCTTGGCAGATTGCCAGATGATTTATGATTTGAATTATGGACGAACAGTAAATTTTTGGCAGGAAACAGCCCAGCTGCAAAAGATACCCTTCATGGACGGTCTTAGCGCACTCGCTTATCAGGCCAAACGAACCTTTGCACTTTGGACAGGGGTTCAGGTTCCCGCGGAAGTCTTTTTGAAAACTCTTGAAGCAGAATGATCCCCTTAGCCAAAATGGCGTCTCGAAGGTTGCCCATCATACCGGGGGCTCCGGTTTTTCCACCGGCAGAAGCACCGTAAAGATGCTCCCTGCACCCGGGGTGCTTTCCACTTCTATCATTCCGTTCATTGATTCTACCAGCCCCTTGACAATTGGGAGTCCGAGACCCGTGCCGGTAATAAAACGGGTTTGATCATTTTTAACCCGATAAAAACGATTAAAGATCTTATCCAAATGCCTTTCTTCGATCCCCAGTCCGTTGTCTTTAACCTTTATGCGCACGTATATTCCGGTCGATTCCGCCATGATCTTTATTTCGCCGCCCTTGGGGGTGTAATTAATGGCATTTGTAATCAGGTTTCCAAAAATACTTTCCAGGGACATGGGATTGGCATAAATGACCGGAAGCGGGTTGGCAAGGGCCTCAAAAGTTAAAACCTGGTTTTTGCCCTCGGCCCGGGTTCCCAGAAAATCGACAATGTTTGTTAATATCTCATCGACTTTGACCGGTTGTGGTTCTTGGAAGACAATTCCGGCTTCGATGCGTGAAAGATCGAGCAGATCTCCGATTAGAGAGATCAGCCCCTGGGTCTTTTCTTTGGCACGCGAAAGTATGTGCAGATCATTTTGAGACGCTTCTCCCATCATGTCGCTAAGAACATAGGCCAGCTGTTCATGAATGGTGGAAAGCGGCGATCGAAGTTCATGCGATACTTTTTGGACGAATTCGGATTTGAGTTCATCAAGGACCTTGAGCGTGGAAATATCGACCAGATTTAATACCGTTCCTAGACAATCCATTCTTTCACCCAGAACAGGCTGGCCGCGAGCGAGTATATGCCTGTCCTGTGAAGGTGAGAATTCACAGGCCGGGATGTCGTCAAAGTCGATATGTTTGCCTTCCGAGATTTCTTTTACCAGACGACAGAGGTCCTGGTCCGGAACATAATCTTCTATCGGTTTTCCAATAAGGATATCAGGCTCCAAATCTAAAAGCTGTCGCGCGGCCGGGTTCATTAAAACAACCTGTCCTAAATTATTGGTGACGAGAACACCGTTGGGGAGGGATTCGATGATGGTGCGCACGCGGCTTTTCTCAGCGTCGAGGTCAGACAGGGTTCTTTGACGCTCCTCAGCCAGTTTTTCAGCTTCGCGGGTGAGCTGTAGTTTTTCCTGCGCCCGCCTAACGACGATGCGTAATTGATCCGGTTCAAACGGTTTGGGAATAAAATCGTAGGCCCCCTTTTTCATGGCTTCGATGGCCGTTTCGACGGTGGCATACCCTGTAATGACGATGACGAGTATCGATGCCTTGTTTTCCCGAATCCATTTAAGGACTTCCATCCCATCCATACCGGGCATCTTGAGGTCCAGCAGAACAATAGACGGTGTGGCCTCGGACATGATCGTCAACGCCTCATCGCCGCGCGAAGCGGTGAGAGCCTGGAGGCCCATTTTGGTCAGTATCCGTTCAGCCCCCCGGCGAATTCCTTGTTCATCATCCACAACGAGTACTTTAGCTGCATCGGGGTTACTCATATTCGATATCTCCTGAATCGGCGCGAATAGGGAATTCAATTGTAAAGGTAACGCCGGCATCCGGCTTGTTTCGGGCGGTGATGGTGCCGCCATGGTTTTCCACGATACCGTACACTAAACTGAGCCCCAAGCCGGTACCCTTGCCTTCTTCTTTGGTTGTAAAAAAGGGTTCAAAAAGGTGGGGTAGATCTTTTTCCGCAATCCCCGGTCCCGTATCAGATATTTCGATAACGATCCTATCTTTCTTGAGTAAACAATAGCTCTTCACGGTCAGGGTGCCGTGGCCTTCCATTGCTTCGGCGGCATTTAAGATGATGTTCATCAAAAGATGATAAAGCTGCTGAACATCGGCCAGGATAAGCGGCAGGGAAGCCTCCAGTTCTTTATTGATTTCGATATTGTGGAAGAGCGTTTGATTTTCAAGTAAGAAAAGGGTTCGTGAAATCCCCTCGTTGATGTTATGGGGTCGCATCAGTTGGCGGGTTTGACGGGTAAATTCCAAAAGCTCCTTTACGGTATCCCGACAGCGTTGGGCGTCCTTTAAAATCCGCGACAAATCCTCACGGACAGGTTCTTCGAGGTCATAGTCTTCAAGGATCAATTTGGTGTATAAGATGATGCCGCCTAGGGGATTATTTAACTGATGGGCCACGCCGGCCGCCAGCTTCCCCAGGGAAGTCATCTTTTCGGCTTGAACCAGCTGAAGTTGTGTTTTTTTGAGCTCCTGTTCAATTTTTTTGCGCTGGGACTGATCGACGTTGATTCCCTCATAGCCCACGATGTTCCCTTCCCCATCATAGCGTGCATGGCCTGTCAGCAGAATCGGAAGGGGGGTTTTATCCTTGCGCTTAAAATTGACTTCATAATCGACAACTTTGCCGTCTTCCTGGATCATCTCACGGAATTTTTTGCGATCTTCCGGTCTTACATACAGGTCATTGGTAATATCGATTTTAAGGAAATCTTCTTTGCTGTCGTAACCGAGCATATCCAGGAGGGCACGGTTGGCATCGATAAATTTTCCTTCTTTGGTGCTGATAAATACACCGCAAGCCGCATGCTCAAAAAGGCGTTTGTAATCCTCCTCTGTGGCGCGTAGTTTTTCTTCTCGTTTTTTTCGCAGGGTGATGTCGCGATAGATGGTCAGCTTGGAAACCGTTTCATCCCTATTGCGAATGGGTAATTCGGTGATGTCATACGTCTTGTCAACCGTGGGGAGGTATTCTTCTTTGCGAATCGTGTGCCCATCCTCAAACACTTCCGCGGCCTGACACCAGGGGCAGATTGTATCGCGCTGATAGAACACCTGATGGCATTTTTGGCCGATCCCGTCTCCAAACGCCTGGATCATGGCGCTGTTCATGTATTTAATGGAATAGTCCTGGTTGATGACATAGACCCCATCTTCAAGGGCTTCCAGAACGGCGGTTAGACGCTTGTCTGCATGCTTCATGGTAGCGTATTTTTAGAATTTAAATTGTGTGATCGGTTTTGGATATTTGCAAGGTAGCGAAAAAAACAAACAGATCAACAAGCCTAAAAGCAACGGTATAGTTAATCAGACACCCCGAGGGTGTCAAGAGATTTAATCCTGTCTCCGGTTATGGCATCAACCAGTCGCCGCTCAATTGCCCGCACGCTGCTGCGATATCGTTGCCTTTGCTTTTGCGAATAATTGCGGTGCAGTGTTGGTTAATCAGCGATTCCTGAAAATCAGCAATTACGGATTCATCCGGTTTCCTAAATTCACTCCCTTCAAATTCATTGAAAGGAATCAGGTTTATTTTAGCCTTGATGGATTTTAGCAGGGCCGCAAGCCGGCGGGCGTCTGCAGGCGAATCATTTATCCCTTGAATGAGGATATATTCGAAGGTGATACGACGATGCGGCATCAAGGGATACCGGCGGCAAGCCTCAAGGAGTTTTTCCAGCGGGTATTTGCGGTTGATGGGCATGAGCATGCTTCGGGTTTGGTTATCCGTTGCGTTTAACGAAACGGCGAGGTTAACTTTTGTCTGAAGACCTAATGCGGAAAGCATGGGAACAAGACCGGCGGTGGAAACGGTAACCTTGCGGCTGGAAAATTGAAGACCCCACTTCCGGTCGGTAATGGTTTGAAGCGCATCTAACACATTTCGATAATTCGCCAACGGTTCACCCATCCCCATAAAAACAATATTGGTCAACGGATCCGAATCCAACATATCATTTTTAATATCGCGGACCTGTGAGACAATTTCATTTACGGAGAGATTGCGCCCAAACCCACCCCTAGCTGTTCGGCAAAACCGGCATCCCTGGGCACATCCAACCTGGGTAGAGATACATAAAGTGGAATGGCCTCTTTCAGGAATAAGTACGCTTTCGATACGTTTTCCATCTGACAGCCGAAAGAGATATTTGCGTGTTCCGTCCTCAGATGATGCGATGTGCAATTTTTCAAGGCGTGCGACAGAAAAATGGTGTGCCAAAAGATCTCTGACCTTTTGGCTCAGATCGGTCATGATGCTGAAATCATCTGTTTGGCGAAGAAAAATCCATTTCAAGATCTGCTCGGCACGGTAAGGCGCGATGTTTCGCTCGGCAAGCCAAGATACAAGTTGATCTTTTGATAGTGTTTTAATATCTTTTTGCATAGAAAGCCTTTATTTCCGATCAGGATGGATTTTGGGGCAATGGCGGGCGCCTGCTCGGAACCTCGGACGGTGTATTTTTGCTTGACATACCATTCTCCTGATATTACTTTTAAGAGTTTAAAACTTTAAAAAGATGGTAGCAAATGTTTGAAAATCTGAGCGATAAACTCGGCTTAATATTTAAAAAGCTTAAAGGTCACGGCAAGCTATCTGAGACCCATGTCACAGAGGGGCTCAGAGAAGTGCGTATGGCACTGCTGGAAGCCGATGTCCACTACAGGGTTGTTAAGAAGCTTATCGCCGATATCAAACAACGGGCGCTGGGAGAGGAGGTTCTGGCAAGCCTCACACCGGGCCAGCAGGTCATTAAGATCGTAAATGGTGAGCTTTCCGAATTGATGGGTGCCCAGCATGAGGATCTACAGCTCAAAGGACCCAAGCCGGCTTCCATAATGCTGGTGGGCCTGCAGGGATCCGGTAAAACGACCACGGCCGGTAAACTATGTTTGTTTCTCAGAAAAAAGGGGCGAAGTCCATATCTGGTTCCTGCCGATGTGTACCGTCCCGCTGCAATCGATCAGTTGAAAAAATTGGGAAGTCAATTATCGGTTCCGGTATATCCGTCCACGACCGAAATGGATCCGGTTCAGATCTGCCGGCAAGCCCGATCAGCCGCCCTCAAAGAAAGTTGTGATACGGTCCTTATCGACACCGCCGGGAGGCTGCATATTGATGAAGTCCTGATGGCGGAACTCTGCCGGATCAAAGACGCCATGCAGCCGTCTGAGATTCTTCTGGTGGCCGATGCCATGACCGGGCAGGACGCGGTAAATATCGCCAGCGCCTTTGACACGGCACTCGATATCGGGGGTGTCGTTCTTTCCAAGATGGATGGGGATGCCCGCGGCGGAGCGGCTATTTCGATCAAGTCCATCACCGACAAACCGATCAAATTCGTGGGGGTGGGTGAAAAATTGGATGCCCTGGAGCCGTTTCATCCCGATCGAATGGCGTCCAGAATCCTGGGGATGGGGGATGTCCTCACCATCATCGAAAAGGCCCAAGAGGTGGTGGATGAAAAAAAGGCCATCGAACTTGAGAAGAAGCTCCGGAAAAGCCAATTTACACTGGAAGATTTTCGGGATCAGATGGTCCAAATTCGAAAAATGGGCTCTTTTTCAGAACTGATTAATCTGATTCCTGGATTTGGGAACGCCAAACAGCTTAAACAGCTCAACGTCGATGACAACGAACTCGTCCGCATCGAAGCCATGATCAGCTCAATGACACATCAGGAACGTCAAAACTATACGATGATTAATGGCAGCCGCCGCCGCCGAATAGCGAAGGGGAGCGGTACCAGCGTGCAAAATGTCAACCGGCTGCTAAAGAATTACGCCCAGGTAATGAAGATGATGAAACGATTAAACAAAAGCGGGATGCGAGGGTTGGGGCGCATGCCGCTGCCTTTTTAAAGGAGTAACGCAATGGCAGTGAAAATCAGATTAGCCAGACACGGTGCAAAAAAGAGACCTTTTTATCGAATCGTTGTGGCCGATAGTGAAAGCCCTAGAGACGGCAAGTTTCTTGAAATGGTGGGCACCTACAATCCCCTGCTGGATCCGGCGGAAATCAGCGTCAAAACGGATCGCGTCAAATATTGGCTCGATCAAGGTGCTCGCCCAACGGACACGGTAAAAAGCATTTTGAAAAAGGAGGGTGTATTTGGTAATCCTGTGTAAATAACTGGCCCCTAATTCTCATCTGCAAAAAAGGAGATGGAGCTATGAAAGATCTGATCACTTATATTGCAAAAGCGCTGGTTGACAACCCTGACCATGTATCCGTTGAGGAAGTCGAAGGCAACCAGACATCGGTACTGGAATTAAAAGTGGCCAAAGAGGATCTGGGCAAAGTCATCGGGAAGCAGGGCCGGACGGCGCGGGCCATGCGAACAATATTAAGCGCAGCGTCGGCCAAAATAAAAAAACGCACAGTTCTAGAGATTATCGAATGATTTTATGGACCCGAATGGTTTTCTCATCATCGGTAAGATTGTGGGGGTCCACGGTGTTAAGGGAACCATCAAAGTCTACTCCTATGCTGAATCCTTTTCAGTGTTCGATTCACTGCGCCTAATTCAGATTAAGACACCGGCAGGCAAGGAAAAACAATACACGATTGAATGGGCCAAACCCCACTCCCGAACCATCCTTTTGTCCTTAGAAGGGATTAACGACCGCGAGCAAGCCGAACGCTTAATCGGTTCAACGCTTCTCATTGCAAAGACACATCTCCCTGAATTAGACGAAGGTGAGCACTACTGGTTTGAAATTATAGGTCTTTCTGTTTTCACAAGCGATGATCGTTACCTCGGGCGGGTTGAATCGATCATTCCCACGGGGGGTAACGATGTTTATGTCGTCCAAAATAGGGCTGAATCCAAAAGCCGGGAAATTTTGATACCGGCGCTGGAATCCGTGGTTTTACAAATTGATACCCAAAACCGAATCATGCGTGTCGATTTGCCGGAGGGTTTAGAACAGGGGGCTGACGGGCCATGAATTTTATGGTTCTGACTATTTTCCCCGAACTGTTCGACCCATTTCGAAACCACGGAATCATCAGACGGGCAATCGATCAAAATAAGATTTCGGTTGCGGCGCTAAATATTCGGGATTTCGCCGAAGGGAAACACCGGATTACGGATGACCGGCCTTACGGCGGCGGGTGCGGGATGGTGATGAAACCCGAACCTCTGGCGGGAGCATTACGGTTTGCCAAAGAGAAAGCACCCCATTCCAGAACCATTTTGCTTACCCCGCAGGGCGCTAGGTTTAATCAGCAGATGGCGCAGGAGCTTGCGGCGTTAAGCGGTGCCATCTTGATATGTGGCCGCTATGAGGGGGTGGATGAAAGGATTTGCAGCCGGTTTGTGGATGATGAGTTGTCGCTGGGAGATTTCGTTCTGACCGGCGGTGAGCTGGCAGCCATGGTCATCATCGATGCGGTGGCGCGAATTATCCCCGGCGTTCTGGGTGGTTCCGAATCAGCAGCCGAGGATTCCTTTGCCAACGATCTTCTGGAATATGCCCACTACACACGGCCGCATCAATTTGAAGGCGAGCGGGTCCCGGAAGTATTGGTTTCGGGCAATCACGGAAAAATCGAGCAGTGGCGGCTGGAATCGTCCTTAATCAGGACATTTTTAAAGCGCAGGGATCTTTTGGAGAAAAAAATTTTGAATCAAGAGGAGATAAAAATTCTCGAAAAATGGTGTGCCGATATTGAACGAATCGTACAAGCTCAATCTTTACGTGGCCCTGATTCACTATCCGGTTGTCAATAAAAAAGGGGATATCATTGCATCGGCCTTTACCAACCTGGATATGCACGATATTTCCAGAATCGCAAAAACATACGGGGTGCCGGTGGTTTATATGGTGACGCCGCTGGCCGATCAGAAGGCACTGATGCAAAAGATCATTGCCCATTGGAAAACAGGGGCCGGGGCCGCCTATAATCCGAACCGCCGCGAGGCCCTTGAGGTTATCCGCATCAAGGACTCCTTGGATCAGGTGATAGGGGAAGTGCATCAGATCGAAGGCGATCGGCCCAAAACCGTAGCCACATGCGCCAAAAAGTATCCTCAAAATATAGGCTATCAAAGTTTGCAAAAAAAGCTGAAAACCCTCCGGCCCTATCTTTTGATCTTAGGTACGGCGTGGGGCCTGGCGGAAGAAATCATAACCGGTTCTGATTATGTTCTCGAACCGATTCGGGGATGCGGAAATTACAACCATTTATCGGTCCGTTCAGCGACAGCCATTATTTTGGATCGGCTTTACAGGACCTAAAAGAGGCCATCATCAGGCAACATACGGATAACGAATAACATCTAATCGAGTTTTTATTCGATCGGAATTGGAGGAGAAATGGAAACGATAAGACAGATTGAAAAAGAGATGATGCGGCTAGATTTACCCGCTTTTGCACCGGGGGATACCGTTAAGGTCCATGTGAAAATCAAAGAAGGTGAAAAGGAGCGTATTCAGGTTTTTCAGGGTGTCGTTATCAGCAAACGGAAGGGGACGACCAACGCCACCTTTATGGTGCGAAAGGTATCGTACGGCATCGGGGTCGAGCGCATCTTTCCCCTCCATTCACCGATCATCGACAAAATCGAAGTCATCACGCGCGGGCGTGTGCGGCGCGCCAAAATCTATTATTTGCGCAAATTGAGAGGAAAAGCGGCGCGGATCAAGGAGCGTCGACTCAGATAGTGTCCATTCATAAATGGTCTTTTTTGCGCATTTCTGAATTGGACACTTACTATAACCCATAATATATCCATGGGTGGGTACAAACCATTTCCCCCTAGCAGGACAACACAAGTCCGAAAGCGCATCGGTGCATGCGGGAAGATCTATGGCTGTATGAAAACGAGGCCCGCGATGCGGGATACTCAAAGATTGCCGGGATTGACGAAGCGGGTCGCGGCCCGTTGGCCGGCCCGGTCGTCGCTGCGGCGGTGATACTCCCCTATGACTTCCGGATTGCCGGGGTTGATGATTCCAAAAAATTGACACCCCCTAAAAGGGCTTCCTTATATGCTAAAATTTACGAACGGGCCGTTTCAATCGGAATCGGCACCGTCGGACCCGCAGAAATTGACCGTATCAACATTCTCCAGGCGTCCCTAGGCGCCATGGCCGTTGCGGTCGCCCGCCTGAATCACCCACCGGATTATTTATTGATCGATGGCATTTTCGAAATCGGATGCGATCTGCCCCAAATCGCCATACCGAAAGGGGATTCGAAAAGTATTTCCATTGCTGCGGCGTCAATTGTGGCCAAAGTCACCCGAGACCGAATGATGGAAAAATACCACCGCCAATACCCCCAATATGGATTTGCCGGACACAAAGGTTATCCGACCAAGGCGCACAGGGAAGCCCTTCGGGAATTCGGCGGCTGCCCGATCCATCGCAAGACATTTAAAGGGGTTAAGGCGCATACCTAACCCCGGTTGAGCGAAAAAGGTTCAACCGGAGGATTTTTCGTAAAATGCTACTGGTTATTGACTGTAATCCCATGCACCATTTTATATTCTTTGTGTAGATGAGATACAATTTTGATTTAAATTTCGGAATTATATATCAAAAGAATGTAATCCGGGTATTAAGGCCCTTTCGCTCTCTTTTGGTTTGGAAATTTTTAGAATCGCTAAACTCATTGCGCTAAAATGGTAAAACTCGGGCTGCGCCCTCAAACAGTTACCATTTTTACGCTTCATTTCGCTAAGCGCTTCTATAAAAATTACCAAAATAGCGTTCGCAAAAAACCTTAATACCCTCCTTTGGCCTTTACCTTTTTATTGTATATAAGACCGTCAAATTTTACTGTGACAAATAACTGATAACTGATAACGAATAACATCTAATCGAGTTTTAACTCGATTAGGGTCTAAGTTTGAGGACGCCCATGCCAAAGAAACAGCACAAATTCGGGCAAGAGAGTGAAATCATTGCTGCGGGCTATCTAAAAAAAAAGGGCTATAAAATCATCACCCGCAATTACCGAACAAAACTGGGCGAAATCGATATCATTGCCCAAGAGAAGGATACCATCGTATTTGTGGAGGTTAAAGCCAGACGATCGTGGCGGTTCGGAAATCCAAAAGGGGCTTTGACACCAGAAAAGCAAAGAAAGATTTCAATGGTGGCTTTATGCTATCTAAAGGCCAACAAACAGACCCGTGCCAAGGCGCGCTTTGATGTGGTGGCAATTCAGGATACCAATGATACCCCCGATATAGAGATCATTAAGAACGCGTTCGATCTGGCCTATCCATGAAGACGGAAAACCACAAAAAAGGAACCCTTTTTATCGTGGCGACACCCATCGGCAACATGGATGACATCACCAAGCGCGCACTCGATATTCTGGGATCGGTTGATGTGATTGCAGCCGAAGACACACGCAAAACGCGTACGCTTTTGAAACACCACCATATCAAGGCCAAACTTGTTTCCTATCATGAACACAATGAGAGCGTGCGCACCCCGAAGCTGCTCGAGCAATTGGGGGCGGGGGCCACGATTGCCCTGGTTTCCACCGCCGGCACACCCCTGGTGTCGGATCCCGGATATCGCCTGGTGACCGGGGCCATCGCCGAGGATCTGACCATCGTACCGATCCCCGGGGTTTCAGCCCTGGTGACCGCACTGTGCGTGGCCGGTCTTCCTACGGATACATTTGTTTTTTGCGGTTTTCCTTCCAAAAAAAAACAGAAACGGATTGGGCGACTTGAAGCGCTGGCCGGGAATCCACATACGATTATTTTTTTCGAATCGCCCAAGCGTATTATTCGACTTATCAAAGAGCTTGTCGCAGTGATGGGCGATCGTCCAGCGGTTTTATGTCGCGAAATGACCAAATTTCACGAAGAAATTTTACGGGGGCGGCTCAGCGGTATTCTTCAGGATCTGGAGCGGCGTCCCGACGTCAAAGGCGAATGTACGCTCCTTATCGGTGGCAAGGCGGTTAAAAACCACCCGGCAGCCGCCGTGCTTGAAGATGAAATTGTTGCGGCGCTTGGGACAATGGATTGCAGTGCGTCAGGGATTGCCAAAAAGATCGCCAAAAGGCACGGTATTCCCAAAGATCGCATTTACAGTGCAGTTTTGGAAATCAAAAGGAAAGCGTCCGGTAATAAAAAAACAGAGCGCCCCTAGGGCCATAACTGTCGTTCACCGGTTGAGAGAAACGGCTCGGCGGCGGCAACGCAATTTAGCCTATCGCTCCGACAGGGAGTCGAAATGGAAACGATACGTCCGGTGATTTTAAAAGTGCCATCCGGTATTCAAAACTTGATGGGGAAGGAGAAGGTCAAGTTTCTCAGCCGACATGCCCGATTGGCCCTGGGGCTTTCAGCCCAAAAAATGTCGATTGAACTGGGTGAACTTAGAAAAAATGAAAACGGTGCCCCATTGCCCACAAATGGCAATTTCTGGTCGATAACGCATAAAAGAACCTATGTGGGCGGGGTGGTGGCGTCGAAAAAAATCGGAATCGACATCGAAGAGATACGGCCCTGCGCCGCGGCACTTATTGCACGCGTCGCTAAAAAAAACGAATGGGATCTTTTTGACCAGGATCAAGAGACGCGGTTTTTTCGGATTTGGACCGCCAAAGAAGCAGTGCTAAAGGCAACTGGAAGGGGAATTTGGGGAATGGAAACCTGCCGGGTGGTAACGATCATCGACAAACATAACTTGCGCATCCACTGTCAAGATCAGAACTGGGCGGTGGAGCACCGCTATTTCAATGGTCACATTTCATCCATTGTAAAACACGACTTTTATGTGGAGTGGTATTTTGAGTAAATGAGAAGACGGTAATTCTACTGTCGACAGGGCACAAAAATACTGGTCCATTCCGTAATGCGAATCCAATTTTCACGTCGTTCGATCTTATTTCGGCGACGATTCCGGATCCTTCTTCTTTCGATACCGCCGATCAAGAAATAGTCCACACTGTGAACCTGCCGTCGGTCATACAACGAGCGACGGTCAATCCCAGGGGTCGGATGAGGGATTTTTTGAGTTTCCTTTGCGGGCCCGAGGTCCTCCATAAGGACTCCTTCATTTTAAGGTTCTGAGCAAATGCCGCCGTCCTTTTTGCGGCGATAAATCAGTGCAAAACGACTGACTTGGGATCGGCGGCGGTGTGAAAAATAAACGTCTTTAATTGTGCCAGCTGTTTGGATGTTAAATTCACAAATTTTAGACCACACCGGCGCAGGGAACCGACGACAATCGCGTTGTTCGGTTCGACCTTGGCGTCCGAAATCGTTTCAAAAGTGAGTCTGCCAAGAAAAGAATCGCCCACATCCGAAAACAGATCCAATTCCGACGGCTCGCTCACATCAGCGGTGGATTCGGCGTATTGAAAGGAAAGGCCTCCGAGACTCATTTCCTTCACCTCGCCGATTCGGGTGGAATATGAAGCGAAACGGACGTATATCCCCGCCTTGGTCTCGAAGCGCGGATGCGCCCTCCTTTCTAAAAATCGATTTTCGGCCTGCATCATCATGTTTTCCCTCGCGATCAAAAGCCGGTTCTTGAAAGGATTAGAGAACTTATAAACTAATATATATTGTATGTCAAGTAAAAATAGACACAACATGTTGATATCAATGTGTTTCGGTTGGTTGAGGCTGGGGCGGGGCCGGATGGGGCCTTAAAAAGGGTGCGCAATAAGGTTTGCTTGACTTCAACGACCTGAAAGCACTAAGCTCTCGGACTTTGGAAACTGACCCGTTCCATAACCTCTGTTAGAAAGGAAGCAAGCGATGCACGTTACCTTTTATGGCGCCGTCCGGGAGGTGACCGGTTCTTTGCACCTGCTGACGTGCGGATCGGACCGGATACTTCTGGACTGCGGTTTGTTTCAGGGAAGGCGAAAAGAAAGCGACCAAAAAAACCGGATGTTGCCGTTTGATCCCTCAATTATTACCAACGTGGTCCTTTCCCATGCCCACATCGATCATTCGGGGCGTATTCCCATGCTGACCAAAGGGGGCTTTAGCGGCCGTGTCGTTTGCACGCGGGCGACAGCCGATGCGTGTGACTATCTGCTCAGGGACTCGGCTCACATCCAGGAGTCGGATGCCGGTTATTTGAATTATAAAACCGTGAGATCACATCTAAGTCAATTAAAAGACACGCGGCAAGGAAAAAAGGGTTCCAAAAGCGTCCGTCGGGAAATCAAAAAAATACTAAAAAAAGGACGCCACCGGCTCGATACGGACAAAATTTCAGAACTCATCCATCAATATGACCTTAAGGCTGTCTATCCGCTTTATACGATGACCGAGGCACAGCAGAGCCTCTCTGCTTTTGATGGATATCCTTATCAGCATTCGGTTTCCATAGGGGAAAATGTCACCTGTACGTTTTATGATGCCGGGCATATCCTTGGTTCCGCAATGAGCATGATCAAACTCAGCTGCGATGATCGCACCTATACCATTGGCTATACGGGTGACATGGGGAGATTCGGTAAACCGATTATTAAAGATCCCACCCTCATTTTTTCAGAGACCGACCGGCAAGTTGATCTGCTCATAATGGAAAGCACATATGGAAACCGTTTACACGAGCCCATCCTCGATCTGAAACCGCAGCTCACAAAGATTCTAAATGATACCTATGACCGCGGAGGCTCTGTTTTGATACCGGCATTTGCCTATGGCCGGACACAAGAGCTCCTGTATGTTTTACATGAGTTGTATGACGCAAATCAGGTCGCCAACCTCCCCATTTATATCGACAGCCCCCTGGCAACCCGGATCACAAAGGTTTTTGGTGAACATCCGGAGGTGTATGATAAGGAAACCCATGCCACTTTTTTAGAAAAGGGAGACAATCCGTTTGCACTGGATCAAATTCATTTTGTGGCATCCGTTGAAGAGTCGATGGCACTTAATCGTGAAGAAAAACCGCATATCGTCATTTCGGCATCGGGAATGTGTGAGGCCGGACGAATTTTGCATCATTTGAGGCACAAGATCCACAATCCCAAGCACACGATTCTCTTGGTCGGCTACATGGCCAAGCATACACTGGGGCGACGAATTCTGGAACAGGGACTGGACTATGGCAACAAGGGGCGGCGAGGGGATCCACCGATCATGCGATTTATGAATAAGGATTATCCTCTCAGGGCGCACGTGAGCAAGCTTGATGGATTTAGCGCCCACGCCGATCAAAATGAGCTGCTGGAATTTTTAAAAACATCGAATCTTCAGATTCAGAAAATTGCACTGGTTCATGGTGAGGAAGATCAGGCCCTGTCGCTGCAAGCGCATCTGAGGCAGGCCGGATTTGCAGCGGTTGTGCCCCGGGCCGGCGAGTCGATCAATATCGCCTAGCGGCTATTGTTTCGGAATCAGCTCTATTTTTAAGTCATTTGATGAAATTTCGGCGATATTTAACGTTATGGTTTCAAAATTTTTAGACGCCAAAGCCGTTGCCAGGTCTTGGGTTTGCCCTTCATATTCGGTGAGAAGGACAACTTGATCGGGTTTCATTTCGGAGGTCTGCAGCCATTTTATACCGGGCAACTCATTCAACGCCTTCCTGAAAATAACAAAGTTCGCCAGATTTGCAGTCCCTTTGACGAAAATCTTAAAGGCCATTAGTTTTTTAATATCTTTTTTCCACTCGGAAATGATCTGCTCACCAAGGGCCTGACCGATCTGAGATCCGGCTTCTGAAAGTGCCTGCCGGCCACCCGATACCGGGTTAACAGCGGTATGGATAACGGTTTCTTCCGCCGCGGCGATTTCAATCCCCGAATCCGCACGCAGCGCTCTGACATTTACAATTCCCTGAAACGCTTTTGACTCTTCATCCGCGGCCTCGGAGTCAAGACCGACAACCGCCTTGCCAACGATAACGATGTCGGCCTTTAACCGACGGCCCAGAAGAACGGCTTCCTGATTTTCGAAATCGGTCGCACAGCTTAAGGTGATATTCTTCAATTCTTCCCCGAAATTGGAACGATCGATAACCAATAAACCACTGGCCTTTAAGGTTTGGCCCATGGCTTCTTCGGAAATCGTTTTGGCGGTCGTCATGATACCGCCGTTCCAGGATTGGGGCGCCGCCTCGTTAATATTCTGTTCAACCACAATAAAGAGAATCTTGGGCATCGGCTTATTGCCCAATAGGATGCCCGCCGCTGAGAGCCGCTCCGAAATCGAGTCGATTGAAACCGTGGCTTGCACCATCACCCGATACACTTTGTCGGATCGCGCTTGGGTGAGAACTTTATAGTGTTGAATGAAATTGCGCGTATCGATGAAGATAATGTCATTTAACGTTGCGAAATTTTGGACCATGGATTCAAACGGCAAAATTTCAGCCGTCACTCTCTCAACCGCCACAATCAGACTATTGGCGATGGCGCGTTCACGTGCCCGGGCAACATCCGCGGAACGAGCGGTCCCGATAACGGCGACTGTTTTTGTCACGCCCTCTTCTCCGGCCTGAAGCCCGTCACTTATCAAAAATCCCGACACTGAAAAAAGGACGACAACAATCCATTTGATCCTGTTTGTTCGCCAAAGACACATCGCTTTGATTCCTTTCTTTTTTGGGTCGGAATTTTTGGGTATTATATCAAGCCGGTACAAACTCAAGCCTCGCGGGCAAGGGTATAATCCGCTAGATTTAATAGAATTTCCTTTGTCTTGGAGGGCTCAAACATGGAAAGCGACGCTTTGGCCCGGGAGATATATCCTGCTGCCAGATCACGGGTGTACTCAATACCGCCATAGGTGTGTAATAATCTTTGTAACTGCTCAAATTCCTGGGTTGAAAACGTATGCTGCTCAACCAGCGTTTCCATCCACCGACGGTCTTGGGGTTCTGCCCTTTGAAGGGCAAAAATCACCGGTAAGGTCAGTTTACCCTCTCTTAAGTCGGCGCCCACATTCTTTCCAAGAACGCTTGTATCCGCCGTGTAATCGAGAAGATCGTCCACCATCTGAAACGCAATACCCAGGTTCAGCCCGTAATCGGCGAGCGCCTGTTCCTCGGTGTCAGCGGCATCCGCAATAATCGCCCCCACATGACAGGCGCCTTGAATCAGGAAGGCGGTTTTATTTTTAATGACCTCAAGGTATTCATTTTCCGACAGCTCCAAACTCCCTTTGCGCAGCATCTGGTGGATCTCACCTTGAGACATATGCTCCGTGACCTTGGATATTACCTGAATGATTTTTGGCCGACCGGTTTTGGCAGCAATCGAGAGGGATCGGGCCAAAAGAAAGTCGCCCACGAGAATGGCGATGGAATTTCCATATAGGGTGTGGGCGACTGTTTTTCCACGACGCAAGCTGGCACCATCCACCAGATCATCATGCAAAAGGGTCGCCACATGCAGATATTCAAAGGCCGTGGACAAAATTGTATCATAGCTGCCCTGATAGCGACACAAGCGTGCGGCTAGAATCATAAGGAGCGGCCGCAATCGTTTGCCGCCGCTAAATAGAATGTGACGCGCCGCTTCGGAGACCAAATCGAGGTAAGGGTTTAAATTTTCTTCCAGGGCCGATTCAATTGCGTCGAGGTCGGTTTTTACCATTTGCAGGGTTTTGCGTTTAAGGTCCGTCATACCGCTTCTCCAATAAGATCATACTCACGGGCGTCCGTAATTTTTATCTCCGTAAAACGCCCGGTTCGGATGCCGGGATGACGTACGTAGGTGACCCCGTCGGCTTCGGGGGCTTGAAAAAAAGTTCGTCCTTTAAAGCGGGTCTCCGGGAGCGCTTCTTCCACTAAAAGCGTATAGCGCTTACCCAGATGGCGGCGATTGCCTTGCCGGGATATCTCTTTTTGGCGGGCCATGATCTGATGGTATCGATCCTGGGCCACAGCCTCGGAAACACGATCGGAAAGACGGTGGGATGCAATCTTGTCGGAATCCGAATAGACAAACCCACCCAGGTGGTCAAAACGAATTTCTTCAATAAAACGCATTAGCTGTGCGAAATCAGCATCGGTTTCTCCGGGAAAGCCAACCATAACCGTCGTTCGAATGGCTGCATCCGGAATTCGGGATCGGACCTGATCGATCAAGCGATACAAATCGTCTTGGGAATAATCACGCGCCATGCGTCTTAAGATACGGTTGCTGGCATGTTGAATCGGGATATCAAAATATGAACATATATTCGGTTGCATTGCAACCGTTCTAATCACCGTTTTATCGATACTTTGCGGATGACCGTAAAGAAGCCTGATCCAGATCTTTTCAGAAATAGCCGCCAGATTTGCAAGCAGCTGACTTATTGTGACCGGAGGGTATAAATCCTTGCCATAGGACGTGGTATCTTGGGCAATCAGAACCAGTTCTTTGACACCGGTTGAAATGAGCGCGCGTGCTTCCGCGACAATATCCTGGGCGGGGCGGCTTTTTTGTTTGCCACGCAATTTCGGAATCATGCAGTAGCTGCAATGTTTACCGCAGCCATCGGAAACTTTAAGGTAGGCCATATGAGGAAAGCTTCGGATGCGGACGGCGGCCTGATTTTGAAGATGCCGTAGATTCGGATCCGGTAAAAGGCATTGGGTCGATCCCTCCTCCCGGGTCGACTGTTGCCGGATGGCGGCCGTAATTTGATGGTAGGCTCCGGTACCCAAAAAAATGTCAACTTCCGGCAGAGACGGCACAATATTTTCGCGGAAGCGTTCGGGGAGGCATCCGGTCACAATCAATAATCGGCACGCCCCGGTCTTTTTATATTGCGCAAGTTCGAGGATCGTATCGATGGATTCGGTAACGGCCGGTTCAATGAAACTACACGTGTTGACGATGATAATATGGGCTTCCGCCGGCGCCTGAGTGAAGGAGAGGCCGTCTTCGGCCAAAAGCCCCAGCATCATTTCGCTATCGACAAGATTGCGTGCGCACCCGAGACTCGCCAAAAAAACATTTTGCATAACAGTGGATGCCCTGGAGTGTATGGATTGCTAAAAAAAGGCCACCCCATAAAAGGCGGGCGAATTGATTTGAATTAAGCTAAAAATAGATCAAGGGGCAGAAGAAATACGACCTATCCCTGAATTTTTTTTATTTGGTCGCTCAGCAGCGGCACGATTTCAAATAGATCGCCGACGATTCCATAATCGGCCCTTGAAAAAATAGGTGCTTCCGGATCTTTATTAATTGCAACGATGACTTTGGAGGTGGACATGCCGGCAAGATGTTGAATGGCACCCGATATCCCGCAGGCGATATAAAGGTTGGGGGAGACGACCTTGCCCGTCTGGCCGACTTGATCGGGATAAGGTCGCCAGCCTTCATCCACGGCAGATCGCGAGGCACCCACGGCACCCTTTAATACGTCGGCCAATTCCTCTAATATCGTATAGTCCGGGCCCCCCATCCCACGGCCGCCCGATACCACCACATCCGCCTCGGTAAGTTCAACTTTGTCGGTTTCTATTTTTTTTTCGATAAATCGCAATGTTAGCTCACCGGGATTCACAGCCCGGTTTTCGATCGATCCCTTCCCATCCGATTTTTCAATTCCGATGGCGTTGGGCCGCAGGGCGATTAAGCGGGGTGTTCCCTCAAGCGCGATGTCGGCAATGAGCTTACCGCCGTACATTGGCCGCCTGGCCATCAGCCTGTCTCCGTCCAGCCTTAATTCCAAACAATCCATGGCCAAGGGCGCCTCGAGGCGGGCGCTTAGCCGCGGCGCAAGATCTTTGCCCTGGGTTGAGGCGCCCATAATGATGATCGTCGGCATTTCAGCGCGAATAATGTCAGAAATGACATAGGTATAGGCATCGGTCATATACTCGGCCAAGGCCGGGTTCTCAACGACGATGATGTTGTCGGCGCCGAAGGCTGCGAGCTGGTTCGAAACCGATGTCACATTTTCGCCCAGCACAACCGTTGTCAGATCCGCCCCGGTTTGATCGGCGATGCGCCTCCCCGCGCTGAGTGCCTCAAAGGTTACTTTTCGAAAAACACCGTTAACGTGTTCGCTAATTGTGAAAATTCTGTCGGCCACGCTTGTCTCCTTCTGAAAGGACGGTCTTAAATGACTTTCGCATCTTCATGTAATAATTTGGCCAGCAAAGCCGCTTTTTCGCCAGCGCTTTCTCCTTCGACAATCACCCCCTGCCCTCTTTGAGGGGGAAGATTCAACTGGAGAAGCTTAAACCGAGATCCCTCGAGTTTGGCCGGGTCTATGCCCAAACTGTCGCGTGCGATGATATCAAGCGGTTTTTTCTTGGCCTTCATGATTCCGGGTAGAGAAACATAACGGGGTTCATTCAACCCCCTTTGGGTAGTAAAAAGCGCAGGTAATGGGGCTTCGAGAACAACCGATCCGCCTTCGGTGGACCGGTGACAACGAATTTTTCCGTCCCCTATTTCGAGCTTGGTTACAAATGAAACGTGGGGAATCTGGAGATATTCGGCGAGGGCGGTACCCACTTGAAAATTGTCATCATCGATCGCCCTTTGACCGGCGATGATGAGATCAAAAGGGATATTTTTCAGGGCCGCTTTCAAAATCCGCGCCGTAACCAAACTGCTGCGGTTTTGTGGTTGCGGATCATTGATGAGGATTCCCCTATCGGCGCCCATCGCCAAGGCGGTCCGAATCGCATCAACTGTTTTCTCGGGCCCCACTGAAACGATAATTACCGTGCCGCCATGGGCCTCTCGAATCCGAAGTGCTTCTTCTACAGCGAATTCATCATAAGGATTAATCACCCACTTGATGTCAGTCGTTTTTATGGAGACGCCATCGTCTGCGATTTCGATCGCGGACTCAGTGGAAGGGACTTGCTTTAATAACACGACAATTTCCACAGCGTGTCCTCTCTTTCTGCTATTATTGAGACACAAAAAATATCAAAAAAAATCGAGCCGATCTTCGCAATACCGAGGGCCCATAAAATTAAAGAAAAAGTGTCATGGCTTCTTGATGAAGCGATACACTTTTTCTTAAAAAGAGAGTACAGAACCCTCAATTGCTTGTCAATATAATTGTACCGGCAGGGCGGTTGTAAATCTGGGAGATTGCCAGCCAAAATCGATTGTGATATGTGATGCTGTCAGGAAGTCAGCGTATTCAATTCGCACGTTTCCAAACCACTCATCAAAACAAGGGGGAAATTGTGCAAACCCGTCCCCAATATACAACTTTCCATGGTTCGCAATCCGTTTCAACGCTTGATATGAGATATAAGCGTTGGCAGAGTTTTTTGAGATCCATAAAAAAATCAGCAATGTCAGAAATGTCGACCAGCTTATTCCGCTGGTCATGGCAGAAATCTGATAGGGGTAAAAACGGTTGACACCTCTTTAAAATTTTGAAATGACACATCGTGTCACAATGAGGACCTGCTTTAACCACAAGGATAAACACTTCATGCGTGTCGTTCAGCCTAAGGGAAAGGAGGTGCGGTGCCGCCACAAAATCAGGAAAATCGCATACACGAAAAGGCCAAATCCTCCAATGCTCAAGATAAAACAGGATTTTCTCGCCGCAGAACATTTAGCGTATCGTTTATCCTCTCATTTATTATCCTTTTTGCCATTTGGTTGCTCCTTTCGGGCAAGTTCGACTTGTTCCATTTGACACTGGGATTCATCTCCTGTGCCTTGATTTCAATCTACACGGGTGATCTTCTATTTCCTTCCTCAAAAACGGAGGGTTTGTTAGGTCTTTGGTTCCGCTTTATTAAATATATTCCTTGGTTGATCTACCAGGTCTTTATTGCCAACTTGCATGTTTTGTATCTGGTTTTTCACCCGCGAATGAAAGAACTAATCGATCCTCGAATTGTCAGGTTCGATAGCAAACTGAAAAGTGAAATGGCACGCGTAACCTTTGCCAATTCCATCACCCTCACACCCGGAACGATTACGGTTAATGTGTCAATTTTTGGTGATTTTGCGGTGCATGCCATCGATGCGCCCTCGGCCGAATCACTTCCCGGGCAGATGGAGCAACGGATTGCAGGAGTGTTTGGTGAATGATGGATAACGTCTTCCTTTATGCGGGGATATATTTATGCATTTTAATGATGCTTTCGCTGTACCGCGCGGTATTCGGCCCCACGGTTTTGGATCGGCTGATCGGCGTCAATGCCGTGGGAAGCAAGACAACAACACTTCTAATTCTGATCGGACTCCTCTACCATCGCGTTGACATGTTTGTGGATATTGCCCTTGCCTACGCCATGTTAAACTTTATTGCGGTACTGGCCGCCTCCCGCTATTTCCAGAAACGCAAGGGATTGTATGATGAGACAACACCGCCCTAAGTATCGTCAGGGCGGGCTGAGGAGATTTCCGAACCAATGAGCTGAGGTAAAACTGTGAATATCATCGTAACGATCCTTTTGATAAGCGGTTTAATCATTTTTACCGGAGGTGCGGTGGGGATCATCCGTTTCCCCGATTTCTATTCAAGGCTTCACCCCGCCGGAAAGCTTGATACAATGGGATTGTTTATGTCCATGGTTGCCATCGCGTTATATACCCTGCACGATTTCAGCATCAATTCCATCCTGACCAGCTTAAAAATAATTTTGATCGTGGTTTTCGTTTTCATCACAAGCCCCACGGCGACCCACGCCATTGTCGATGCAGGGGTGCGCGCCGGGCTGGGGCCTTGGACCAAAGTTACCAAAAAGGAATAGCCAATGATCTGGCAGTTTGATCTTATCATTCTGACTTTGGTCATCATATGCGGGATTGCCGCCATCAGCGTGAAGGATCTTCTGAGTGCCGCCATTCTCTTTGGCGCCTACAGTTTCCTTATGTGCCTTTTATGGGCGATCATGGGTGCCGTTGATGTGGCCTTTACCGAGGCATCCGTAGGTGCCGGCGTCAGTACCGTATTATTTGTTGCGGCTGTTTTCAGAACCACAAGGAGAACCAAGGATTGAAATGGATCGGCCTAATAACGGTGATCATATGCGGAAGTCTTTTAATTTATGGCACGAGTGACTTCCCCGGCTGGAGCGATGTTTCTTCACCGGCAAGCCGCCATGTCTCGCCGCATTATATCGAAAAAACCATTCCGGAAACATCGGTGCCCAACATTGTTACCGCCGTGTTGGCCGATTATCGTGGTTATGACACCCTGTTTGAAACGGTGGTCATTTTTACCGCGAGCGTGGCGTGCTTTTTTCTCCTCAGAACCAAACGCAAGGCGCCGGAAGAGCGGCTTTATCGCCACATCCCCACCGGTATGACTTTCCGGATCGAAAAAGGCGGCAAGCTCCCCCGAAAATCCCCGGAATTTGAAAGGATCGATTCGGTCTGGGTCCCCCACGACTTGATTGTCAAGACCACTTGCCGCTTGGTCATTCCATTTATCCAGCTGTTTGCGCTGTATGTCATCGCACACGGGCACCACAGCCCCGGGGGTGGATTTCAAGGGGGGGTTATATTTGGCGCCACCTTGATTTTGTTTGCGATCAGCCATAATCTGCGCGAGGGCATCAATCGAATGAGTGAAACCGCGGCCATTCTTTTCTGTTCATTAGGGGTGCTCATCTATGCCGGTATCGGTGTCCTTTGTCTCTTTTTAGGGCAAAATTTTCTCGACTACAGCGCGCTGGCGGGCGTACTGGGGGTCGATCCGGTTAGCGCAAGATCCCATGGTATTCTGGGTGTTGAAATAGGCGTCGGGGTTGCGGTGATGGCGGTCATGGTAACCATTTACTATCTTTTATCTTCGGTGGGAAAACACGACGAAGGGCTCTAACGATGGATGCGCTCGGATCGATGCTTATATCGAAATATAACTATTGGGTCTACATCGCGCTTATGATGGTCGGCTTTTACGCGGTGATTGCAAAGCGGAATATAATCAAGAAGATTATCGGTCTGGGGATCATCCAGACCGCGATCATTCTCTTCTTTGTTTCAATCGGGGTTAAAAAGGGGGCAACGCTGCCGATCATCGCACACGATCACGGGGCAACGATACACACCGTACGCGCGGTGGACTATATTAATCCCCTGCCCCATGTTCTGATGCTGACCGCCATTGTGGTTGCGGTCGCCACCCTGGGGGTGGCGTTATCATTGGCGGTTAAGATTTATCAAAAATACGATACACTGGAAGAAGATGAGATCAATTCACAGCTAGAGAAACAATGAGGACGTATATAAGAATGCCCACACCTGAAGTGAAACCACAGTTGCCGAATACCGCGGCGCCCGATTCTGATGAACGCCTGCGATAAAGGATGATGGCATGGTCGCTAAAGATGATTTGAAACAGATTGTGATACTGGGATATTTTACAGATGAGATGCTGGAAAAACTCCGTCAGTACGTTGAATTGCAGACGTATGAAGGGGGACATGTTATCTTCAGCGAAGGTGACATCGGGGATACGTTTTATATGCTGAAACGGGGAAAAGTTCTTTTAGAACAGAGAATATCCAATAAAGTCAGGGTTTCAGTGGGTTCGATCAAACCCGGATATTCATTTGGATGGTCGGCGATGCTGGGTGGAGAAGAATCCTACACGCTGGAAGCGATCTGCGCGGAAGAATGCGAGGTTTTTTCAATCAGCAAAGAAGCCATCAAACAGCTTCTCGACGACGATCATTCCATGGGATATTACCTTATGCAACGGATTCTAGTCGTTGTCAAAAAACGTCTGGATCGCCGAACTGAACAATTCTTAAGGGTCATCACCGCCCACCCGGACATCAAACCACTATCCGATACATAAACCCCAAAGTTGTCTAAAAACATGCCAAGAGCGGTGCGTGAGAAAATAGAGTGAATCCAGACCAATCGATATATCCAATTCTCATCGTGATCGTCCCACTGTTGACCTCCTTCTGCATTCCCATTGTTGGTGCCTGGAAGAAACGATTCTGCTATCCGTTGGTTAATTTGGCCATTCTCACCTCACTGCTGGCATCGATAAAAATTGCCGCCCTGGTCCTAGAACAGGGCCCTATCCATTATTTCCTGGGTGGCTGGAAACCGCCGTGGGGAATTGCTTACTATATTGATCATCTAAATGCGTTCATGGGCGTACTGGTATCTTTTCTCTTTCTCCTCATCGCCACATCTTCTAAAAAAAGTATCGTCAAGGAACTCCCCTTAAAAGAGACGCCTTTTTATTCGTTATTCCTGCTATTATTCACCGGCCTGCTCGGAATTGTCTTAACCGGTGATATGTTCAATCTTTATGTATTCCTCGAAGTCGCCTCCATCGCGGCCTATGCACTCATCGCCATGGGTGAAAGGGAAGCGGCCTATGCCAGCTTTCGCTATGTTATCATCGGCACCGTTGGTGCCTGTTGGTACCTGCTGGGGGTGGGATATCTATATATCATGACCGGTTCCTTGAATATGGCGAATTTGTCGGAACTGCTGCCCCCCTTGTACCAGTCGAAAGCGGTCCTGGTGGGTTTTGTTTTTATCTTTATGGGGATCAGCATCAAGATGGCGTTGTTTCCTTTACATGCTTGGCTGCCAGATGCGTATGCATTGGCGCCCTCAACGGTAAGCGCAATCGTTTCGCCGTTGATGACCAAGGTAATGGCCTATGTTCTCATAAGGGTGATGTTTGCCGTCTTTAAACCCTATTATGCGGTGGCGGTGATTCCGGCCGCGGCCATACTCAGTTGGATGGCGGCCGTGGCCGTGATTGTCGGATCGATTTATGCCATTGCGCAAACCGATCTGAAGAAAATGCTGTCTTACTCCGTTGTGGCTCAGATTGGCTCCATCGCCCTCGGCATCGGTTTGGCCAACCGATTCGGATTTACCGGTGCCATCCTTCACATCCTAAACGAGGCCCTGACAAAGGGGTGTGTATTTGCGGTGGCCGGCGCCATTGTCTATAAAATGGACACCTGCAATATTGCTGAATTTAAAAACTTATACCGCAAGATGCCGTTTACCATGGGTGCCTTTACGATAGGCGCCTTCTCCATGGTAGGGATACCGCCCACCACCGGCTTTTTCAGTAAATTGTACCTCATTTTGGGTTCCATCGATGCAAGGCAGTGGGTCTTTGTGGGGGTATTGCTGTTTAGCAGTATCCTTAATGCGGTTTATTTTTTCAGGGTTATACAGATGGCAACCTTTGAAACACCGGCGCCGGATTATTCGCGCAATCAACCTTACGAAGCGGTTGCCATGGATGAGGTCCCTCTAAGCATGCTTGTTCCCATACTGGTGATGGCGGGCGGAATCGTGATTTGCGGTATTTTCAGCCCCCGGATTATTGCCACCCTAATTCAGGCGATCATCCCGGCGGGTTTCTAAAAGGAGGACCAGATGGGCAGGCAGGATTGGTTTGGGAGGTGGATCGGTTGACAGTTGCCTGGTTATGTATCCTATTTCCCTTTATGGGCGTCGGTTTAATTCCGATGATGTCTCGGGTTCATTCCGTACTGCGAGATGTTACGGCGGTCTTTTTTCCGTTTCTCTCGGCGATAACCAGCCTGATGCTTTTGCCCGCTTTATTCCACCCTGAATCATTGCCGATCGAAAGTGCGGTGGTGTGGATCAGCGCTCCTTTTAAAGTGGAATTCGGCGTTTTGGTGGATCCGCTGAGCATTATTTTGGCAAATGTGGTGGCCGTCATCAGTTTTATCATTACGGTATACAGCGTGGGGTACATGAAGGGTGATCCCGGCATCGCCCGTTTTTTGATGTTGGTAAATCTGTTCATCGGAAGCATGCTCCTGCTGGTGCTGAGCAATAACCTTTTGGTCCTTTTTATCGGATGGAAGCTGGTCGGTTTATGCAGCTATGCTTTGATTGGCTACTACTATCGGGATGAAAAAAAATACTGGATCGGGGGACCTCCTCCCACAAAATACGTATCACCCACCCACTGCGGGTTAAAGGCCTTGGTTGTGACCGGTGCCGGTGACCTTGTTATGTTGGGCGGTATTCTGATCATTTTTTATTATTCCCGAACCTTAAACCTCCTGCAACTGTATCAAACGGCACCCGAATGGATTCCGCTCATGGCCGCAAGGCCCGGAATGATCGTGCTGACGAGCTTTCTTCTCCTTGCCGGGCCGATCGGCAAATCGGCCCAGTTCCCGCTACATGAATGGCTCCCCGAGGCCATGGCGGGGCCTGGCCCGGTTTCCGCATTGATCCATGCGGCCACAATGGTAAAAAGCGGGGTTTATCTGGTTGCCCGGTTTATTCCCATTTTTTACTATGGGTATTGGGTCGCCGGAACCACCGAGGCATTCTCATTTTTTGTCATAACGGCCTGGGTCGGTGTGATAACGGCATTTGTGGCCGCCACCCAGGGTATGGTTGCCCTGGAGCTCAAAAAGGCGCTTGCTTTTTCGACCGTCAGCCAGATCGGTTATATGTGGATCGGGTTGGGGGTGGCCGGATTCAGTCAGTCGGTTTTGGTGAGCGGTACGACTTCGGGCATATTCCACCTGGTCAGTCACGCCGTGTTTAAAGCCTGTCTTTTTTTGTGCGCCGGTTCTGTCATCCATGCCGCACGCTCGATCTACATGAACGAAATGGGTTCCCTAAAGAAGTATATGCCCCTCACCTGGATTTTCATGATGATTGCGGCCCTCAGCTTGATGGGACTTCCGCCTTTGCCCGGTTTCTGGAGCAAAGACGCGATCCTGCTTTCATCTCTGGAGGCCCATGCGATGATGATATTTATCCTGGCCATGATTACCGTGGTCTTAACCTCATTTTATACCACCCGCTTTATGGGCATGGTATTTTACGGGACCGAGAGTGCCCGCATCAAACAGGGAGAGGTAAACCCCCATGAGGCCGCGCGCATAATGTGGGGGGCATGCGCGGTCCTGGGCATCATCATTGTGGGACTCGGTTTTGTCGGGCCGCGCGTGGAACATGTAATCAGTGCCGCTTTTCAATCCAATTTGGTGGGGTCACTCCAGTTGCCCGTAAAACAAGCCCCGCCACACCCGGTTAACTATCATCTGGTGGTTACGGTGCTTTCCATTCTGTCGATCCTGGTGGGTGCCATCCCGGCCTATGTGCTGTATTTCTCGCAAAAAAAGGCGCCTCAGGATTTACTGGAGAAGTATGCAATTCTCCGGATGCTTTATGGGTTCTTCTGGCGCAGGTGGTTTATCGATGGTTTTTATTATCAAATTTTTGTAAAAGGCGTCCTGAAACTGGCCGAATTTGTGGCACACTCCCTTGAGGATCGATTCGATAAATTGTGTCACCGGAGTGCACCCGCTTTGGTTACCCGGAAGGTTCACGCCACCCTGGTTCATTTTCGGACCGAGACCAGCGTACTGTCTTATAATTTAACCTATGTTCTGATGATATTTATCGGCTTGCTGTTGGTGATATTGTGGTAAAAAAATACACAATGATAAGGCTTAAATGATGCCCGGCATTCTTCTGCAGACGATCCTCGTGCCGGTGGCGGCCGCCCTTTTCATTTTGCTGACCCGCTACCAATGGGGCAAAAAGGCGGGTTGGATCGCCGGCCTTAGCCTTCTATATACGACCGCGTTATTAATTTACGCCGGTTTGCGAATATCGCAAGGGGAGGTCATTGTCGAGGAATACCCTTTTGTGGGGTCGGAAATAACGTTCGATCTGTTAGGTGACGGCTTGAGCCTACCGGTCGCTTTGATCATTAACATCCTTTGTGCGGGGCTCGCATTTTATTCGATCCATTATGTGGATCATCGCATAGAGGCGATATATGGCGAGGTGGATGAACGCACATGGATCAACCATTACACCCGATTTTACTGTCTTTTCCTCGGTTTCCCCTTGGGTTTCATGGGCGTGTGTTTTGTTGAAAACCTTGTGGCAATGTATTTGTTCTTAGAAATACTGCCCATTCCGTTGTACTTCATCATGGCCTTTTTTGGCTATATCGACCGGGTCCGCGTGGCCATGATCTGTCTCATGTGGGCCATTGTTGGGGCAAGCTGCTTTTTGGCCGGCACGGCCATGATTTATTATCAGATCGGCAGCTTTCGTATTTCCGATTTGCCGGTCTTGGCGGGCAACCCGATGATTTTCTGGATTATCCTTTTGATTCTGATTACCCTGTTGATCAAAATGGCGGTTGTTCCCTTCCAGGCCTGGATGCCATGGGTCCACGCTGAGCATCCCACCTGCATTGCCGGTCTGCTTGCCGTTTATGCGAATATCGCGGCCTACGTATTGGTAAGAGTCATTGTCTTCCCGCTCGCGGCCGATTTCAGGATTTTTTGCATGCCCCTCATGATGATGGGGCTTATTACGATGGTATACGGATCGCTTCTGACCATGGCGCAAACCGATGTGAAGCGATTTGCGGCCTGCTCCACCATAAGCCAACTGGCCTATTCACTGCTGGGTATATCCGCGCTTACGATTTACAGTGTTGAAGGCGGAATGTTTTTCTTTTTGGGGCATATCATGGGCAAAACCATTCTCTTTTCAACGGCCGGCATTTTGGTCTATTCGACCGGGATCAGAGATATGCATCGCATGGGCGGCCTGGCCCAAAAGATGCCCCTAACGACAGCCCTCTGGATCATGGGGGCGATGATGCTTTCCGGCTTTCCGCCCATGGCCAGCTTCCCGGCGGAATGGATTATGTTTAGCGGCATTTTTAAAACCGGAATCGAGACCCTACCCTCCGGGCTGGTCGTGGCCATTCTGGGTGCGGCGGCCATCATTTTGACGGTTGCCTATACGTTCCGGTCGGTGAAGATCATTTTTTTCGGTCCCTTAAATCCGGCCCTGGCCAATGCTAAAATTCAGGATCCGCCCCTTTCAATGGGTTTGCCGCTTCTCCTTATCGCAGGTGTTTCAATCACGCTGGGAGTTTATCCCGGACTGGTCATCAATCTTTTTCATCAGGTGGTGGGCGCACTGCCGATCCCTTAAAGTCGGATAACAGCTTCTGTTGACTTTGCGTAAATGATGTTCTAAAGGAGGTTTTTCAAATTCAGTACAAGAGAAACTCAGATCAAAGGAGATGACCCATGAGCAAGGAACAATTCTTTTTCACCTCTGAATCGGTTACCGAAGGACATCCCGACAAAGTCGCCGATGCCATTTCCGATTCGATTTTAGACGCCATAATCGCCCAGGATAAAGGTTGTCGCGTGGCCTGTGAGACGCTGGTCACCACCGGTCTGGCAATTATCGCCGGGGAAATCACCACTGAATGTTATGTGGACATGCCCAAAGTGGTTCGCACCACAATTCAGGATATCGGGTATCATTCATCTCAAATGGGATTCGATTGGCAGACATGCTCGGTGCTCACCAGCATCGATCAACAATCACCCGATATCGCTCAGGGTGTCAATGTCGGTGAAGGACTGTATAAAGACCAGGGCGCCGGGGATCAAGGGCTCATGTTTGGCTTTGCCACAGATGAAACCGCCGAATTGATGCCCATGCCGATTATGTTCGCGCATAAATTGTGCAAACGGCTTACGACCGTTCGCAAGCATGGCGCCATCGATTTTTTGAGGCCGGATGGGAAATCACAGGTAACCATCGAATATGAAAACGGCGACCCCAAACGTGTTGACACCGTTGTGATTGCGGCCCAGCATAAACCGGATGTGACCTATGAGAATTTAAGAGAAGCACTAATCGAAGAGGTCATTAAAAAGGTTATTCCGCAAGATTTGATCGATGGGGATACCAAATATTTTATCAATCCGACCGGCAAGTTTGTGGTGGGAGGCCCCATGGGGGATTGCGGGCTCACGGGACGTAAGATTATTGTCGATACCTACGGCGGCCAAGGGAGCCACGGGGGGGGCTGCTTTTCAGGTAAAGATCCCTCCAAGGTCGATCGCAGCGCTTCTTATATGGCACGACATATTGCCAAAAATATTGTGGCTGCCGAGATATCCAAGAAATGTGAGATTCAGATTGCCTATGCCATTGGGGTGGCCCATCCGGTTTCGATAATGATCGATCTGATGGGAACGGGGGTCGTTCCCAAGGCCAGAGTTGAAGACATCGTACGGGAAGTTTTTGATTTAAGGCCGGCGGCGATTATTGAATATCTTGATCTTTTACAACCCATTTACCGCCAGACTTCAGCCTACGGACATTTTGGAAGGGAGGAAGATTCTGGGTTTACATGGGAGAAGACCCATATGACGGATGTGCTGCGCGAAAAAGCAGGGCTTTCGTGAACATCGATTACGATGTTAGGCCACCGAATAAAGAGGGTAGCGAATATTGAACCGCAATAGCGAGCATATCCCCGTAGCCATCTGCGGGGAGCTTCAAAGGCAAGGGAGACTGAATGAATAAAAAAAGTGATATCAAAGATCCAAAATTAGCAAAATCAGGCCGGCTTCGGATTGAATGGGCCAATCAAAGCATGCCGGTGTTAAATCGTATCCAGAAACGGTTCGCAAAAGAAAAACCCTTAAAAGGAATACGTGTGAGTGCCTGCTTGCACGTGACGACCGAGACCGCATCGTTGATGCAAACCCTCAAAGGCGGGGGAGCAAACGTTTGCCTCTGTGCCTCCAACCCCTTAAGCACCCAAGATGATGTCGCGGCGTCACTCGTGAAACATGACCGGATACCCGTTTTTGCCATCAAGGGCGAAGATCATAAAACCTATTACCAGCATATCAATGCGGTACTGGATACCAAACCTCACTATACTATGGATGACGGGGCCGACCTGGTTTCAACTATTCATACCGATCGACCCGAGCTGCTCAAGGGCGTCCGGGGAGGGACGGAAGAGACCACCACGGGGATCATCCGCCTGCGAAGCATGGCCGCCGACGGGGTTTTGCAATATCCCATCATCGCCGTAAATGATGCCCAGACAAAGCACTTTTTTGACAACCGCTACGGAACCGGCCAGAGTACCATCGACGGAATTATCCGCGCTACGAACCGTCTCATTGCCGGATCTAATTTCGTGGTTTGCGGTTATGGCTGGTGCGGACGCGGTCTTGCCATGCGGGCCCGCGGTATGGGTGCCCATGTCATCGTAACCGAAGTCGACGCTTTGGCTGCACTTGAGGCCGTAATGGATGGGTTTAGCGTAATGACAATTAAAAAAGCAGCCCGAATCGGCGATATCTTTTGCACCCTGACCGGTAATATCAGCGTAATCCGCCAAGCGCATTTTGAGATCATGAAAGATGGTGCCATCATATCCAACTCCGGACATTTTAATGTGGAACTCGATTTGAGCAGTTTGAAATCGATGGCGAAAACGACGCGTAAGATCCGACCCTATGTGGAGGAGTACATTCTGGAAAATGGCAAACGGATCAATGTGCTGGGTGAGGGACGACTAATCAATCTGGCGGCGGCGGAAGGTCATCCATCCAGTGTGATGGATATGAGTTTTGCCAATCAGGCGCTAAGCATTGAATATTTAGTGAAAAAGAAAGGCGGCTTTGAAAAGCAGGTCTATCCCGTTCCGGAAGCAATCGACAAGGCCATCGCCAGAGAAAAGCTGGCGGCAATGGGAGTGGCCATCGACAAGCTCACACCGGAACAGAAAAAATATTTAGCCTCCTGGGATATGGGGACGTAATCCGTAGGCGTTCACAGGTTTACCCGCCTTTGGCGGCGCCGCAGGCTACCAGGGTTCAGAGTTCACCCTTCAGGGTTACCTTGAACCCTGAACCTCTAAACCCAGAGCCTGTGAACGGTTATGAACTTCCATTCAGGCGTTATTTAGGCCCACTGTGGACTGCCCGCTGTGTTTGGCCTACTCTTCTCCCACCTCTTTGTCTCTTTCCTGATTCCAGCGGACCCAGTCATTCAAATCGGCGGCAATATCAAACCGGAATGGTTTGGTAGCGGTTCCGTCGGGCCGCAGATTTATCTGTTGCAGTGCTTTGACGATATAGGTCCATTCTTCCAGTGAAACCGGGCGAGGTCCTTTGATCGGTTGCGGGCCGAGTACTTTTTTGGGTTGAACAAA
The DNA here is from genome assembly GCA_964530095.1 of uncultured Desulfobacteraceae bacterium. GTDB lineage: Bacteria > Desulfobacterota > Desulfobacteria > Desulfobacterales > CAZHA01 > CAZHAH01. The sequence goes on from CAZHAH010000016.1 coordinate 37,745, forward strand.
TTGTTGCGGTTGAGCGCCCTCTTCATCTTCGGCCTTAAGCTTTTCAACCAGGATTTCACCCCAATACACTTTGATAACGGCCGAGTTGTCTTCGTTAACATTCATGCGATAAGTCGTACCCCTTACACCGGCCACGGCCGTTTTGGTTGTGAGCGCAAAGCGACCTTTGCCTTTGCGAAACTTGGAGACTTTGGCCCAGGTCTTCCCCAGCGCCATCTTTACTTTAACATTTCGCCGCCGCTTTTTTTTGCTGAAACCGAGCGAAGCAAGCTTAAAGTTCGTATTTTCGTCAAAGCGGATATAGCTTTTGTCGGGAAGCTTAAGCTCCAACCGGGCAGATTTTTCGGTTTTGACACGATTCCCCTTGGAAAGAAGGTCTCCCTTTGCAAGGGGGCGGATTTTTCGCAGGTTTTTTTTGACGAGAAAGGCTTTCCCTTTAAGAAAGGTGACCTTGGCTTTGCCCTGACCGATTGCGACAGAGACCGCCTTGCCTTCGGCATCCCGGAGATGTCCCGCCAAACAAAACAAGAACAGGAAACCAACCAGTATGGCTGTAGTCTTTAGATATTTCATTTTCAATCACTTCCATTAAACCGTTTATATTTGCAAGATATGGTTAATATTTATCGAGCTGTACTTTCAACGTGCGGATACTGAGGAGGGCATCGGCGCCAGACACCAGCGCCATAGGAGCGAATTCTCCCGTACCCGCGTCTTTGACCTGCATAACCCCACGCGTGGTAGAAACCATAACCGCATTGAAAAAGGGGAGGTCGTTTCTCAGATCCGGAAAGGGTGAGTTATTTCCGACAAACTTCGTCGCCAAGCCCTCATCGCGCGTAATTTTAACGATGATGTCCTCAAGCATCATGGCAAACTCGGCGCGGTTTATCATTTTATCGGGCTGGAATGTATGATCTGGATAGGGCTGCAATCCGTTTATACCGATTTCGATGACGGCATCGATATCGGCCTTCAGGACATGATCCTCGATGTCGGTGGCAGGAGCCGTTTTGACATACTGGCCGCTTTCCATCTTCTTTTCCGGACTTTTGAATGACGTATCAAATTTTTTAGGTGCCCGTTTTTTAAATAGCTCATCCATTTTGAGTTCTTGAATAAAAAGTGCGGCAGCATCCGCACGGCTTATTTGGTCTAAAATGGCGATTTGTTTGCCTACGCTGGAACCGGGCATGGCGCGCTCAATTTTTTGGATAATGGCGTATTCCTTATCTGCCGCTTCGACAAAGCCTTTGTTAATATCCAAGACTTTTGTAAACTCTTGGGCTGCTTTCCGAAATTGGAACGCATGCTTGTAAGCACGCCCCATATAAAAGTAGGGTTCCGGTGCCTTGGGTGCTTTCTTTTTGGCTTTTTTGTAGAGGTGATTGACTTTATTAAGCCATTTTTTATGGATTTTATTCTGGCCCATTATATACAGCCGCATGTTGCCAATCAGAACGGCAAGCTCCTGCGTCTTGCCCTTGGAATATTTGGCGGCTTTTTTTAACGATTTGAAACCGTTTTCAAAGTCGTTTCTTAATCCGTGGATCAGGCCCAGCCCCACATAAGCCGGTGAAAACTTGGGGTCGAGATCTTTGGCCCGATTGAATTCTTTAAAGGCGTCTTCAATCTTGTTTGCTTTTAGCAATTTGTTGCCGTTGGAAACATGATGCTCGGGTGTATCGAGAGCTGCTTTTGGGGCCACAGGTTTAGGCCCGCAGGAAAAAATAAAAGCCAGACTGATCGATAGCAACACCAAAATGGCGGTTTTATATTTCATGATTCCTCCTTTTACTTTCAAAATCATGCGATTCGGGGATCAAGATATCAAATGATCTAGTCAACCACAATGATGACCCTGCATTTTTTTAGAAATGCCAGATGTTCAGACGCATTTCTAAGCCGGGAGGCATCGGCATTACTGATCACAATATCGCAGCGACCCGGTCCTTCGGTTCGCAGTCCTTTCACGGTTAAGGAATTATCAGCAACCCTCTGGTTTCTGCGGGCGGCATCCAGATTTTTTGAATAACCGCTCATCCCTTGTTGGACCGCATATTCACGGCTTACGAAAGCGGAGCCGTAGACCTCCTTACCGTCCTCGTCCAGTATTTTGGGTGCCATGGCCGGTCTGGCACCCAGCGTTCGGGCATCAACCACCATGCCTGTCAAAAGTCCGGATGAAGGTGCCTGGGAGGGTGAAATCGTCTTAATCGGCTCTACCTGTTTGATCTCCTCCGGAAGAACGAGTTGGGAGAAACCCCCTCCCATTTTAATTTGCATGATCACTTCCACGGTTCCATCGGACATATATTCGGTTTTGATCTCTTCGGCACCCCTTACCATCCCGTGGACTTTGGTTCGGATGATATCTTTTTCAACGGCAAAATCCTTCACCGTCGTGGTGGAATTGATCCGTACGCCGTTGATAACTTCCAAAATATTACGCAACGCGTCGAGTTTGGCGGCCCTTAAAGCCAATGGGCGCGCATTGGGCTTCCCATAGTACTTTTCGGGAGGTGCCCCGATCCCTTTGCCTTGTATAACACCTTGGCTCCAATTGACATTACCGTTTCCAATCTGTTCAATAAGCTCGTTATCACCGGCACCATATCCATATAAAGAAAATACCAGTATTGCCGTAACAACCAAGGCTATCAACGTCTGATTTTTTTTCATATGACCTCCTTGAAAACATTTTTTTTTGCTCAGGGTTTAAGGTTCATTATTAATGCGCTCATGTATCAAGCGGATTATTTTTTTGGTTTTGCCACGGGGCTGGTAGGTGATACAATTTCAGCAGGGTCACTTTTAAGCCCATCTTTATCCATGGCAATCAGCCGATACCGATAGGTCGATTCAGTTTTCAGATTCGTATCTTTAATACGGGATTCATCGGCAGAGGTCGTCTTGATTTTCGACCAGTATCCGCCATTGCGGCTACGATAAATGAGATAGGATTCGATGTCCGGTTCAGGATTTTCGGCCCAGGTTAAGGTGATTGAAGCTTTTGCCTTGGGTTCTTGATTCACCACCAGTTTGAGCCCTTGGACGGGTGCCGGTCGAGGCTTTGTGCGGGCTCTCGCAGCCGGGCTCTTATCGCCTTCCGCCCCAAATAGATTGTAACTTGCTACGCTATAAATATATTCTTTTCCATCCTCCAAGGGTTCGAAGGCTTTGCCTTTGTCGAGAAAAGAATGGGATTTGTAGCCGCTGGATTTGTTGATTCGCTGAAGCGTTTTGCCCTTCAGTCCACGATATATGGCATATCCACCGATATCCGTGTCATGCCGAGGCGTCCAGGTTAATTGTACTGATTTTACCCTTCCGCTTTCGCTTTTCAAATTGCCGGGCGGAAGCGGCAGTTCTTTGGTCTTGGCTTCAACCTTGTTAGATGGGCCGGTTTCGCCTTTTGCGTCATAGGCGCTTAGATAATAGCGATAGTCTTGTCCGTCTTCGAGTGCTTTGTCGTCCGCAAATTGAGATGTTTGAGACCCCTTGATTTTGCCAACCCTGTCCCAGTTTTCCTGGCCCGTCCGGCGATAGAGGTAGTAGCCGTCCACATTTTCGACCGATTCCCATCCGAGGATGATTTTGCGTAACAGATTGTCTTTTTCAAGCGCTAAAACCGGTCGCTGAATGGTTGTAACCGAAACGACGTCAGACCGGGGGCTTTCTTTCTTTCTTTTTTCGATGCTGGAAACGGCATAGGTAAAGGTTTGACCGTCATCGAGGTTTTGGCGATCTTCAAACTTGAAATCAAGTGCTGTCTTAAGCGGTTTTTTGGTGTCGATTTCAGCGATGTTTTCCCAAACATCACTTTGGGGAAGCTTGCGGTAAATAATATATTTATTAATTTTAAATTTTTCCTTGGAATTTAAAAGTGAAGGAACAAACTTTAGTTCCACCCGGCGTACAAAGCCTTTGCTACTCATGACAAGCGGGGGATGTGGGATTTTCTCCCCGGCATTTTTAATCTCGGTTGTTAAAGCGGACTTAATTTCCTGCCCTGAAACAAGAATAATTCCAACACGGTAGTAGTAGGTTCGCCCTTTTTTGATCTTTTTATCCGTATACATGCTTTTTTGGGTCTTGCCGAGAAATTGATAAGGGCCATCGGCGTTTTCAGACCGGTAAGCATTGAAGCTGACAATCGGCTGGGATGGATCGAATTTCCACCTGAGGACGACTTTTTTACCTTCACTTAGGGCGCGCAGGTTTTCAATTTTGACTGCGGGCCGGGCCGGTTTTCCGGAAGAGGTCGCCACCGATCCCCGGCGATTTTGAAGAATGCTCGTCAGCTCTTTGGCAAATGAAGGAATTTTAGCAAGGATGTCCTCACGCCCCGAAAATCGTTTTTGCCAGGTTTTGACAACTTGGCCCTGTTGAACATCCATGAGATTAAGATTCGATATAATGTGTGTCCCTTTTTTTGTCACTTGGCCGAAAAGGATGAAGTTGATGCCCAGTAATTTGCCCGCTTTAGAAACCATTTGCGGGTCATCACCCTGGACCATGGCTTTTTGAGAAAGGATGTCCTCCATTTCCCGGCGGGGCATGAGTTCGACGGCTTTTTCCCTCCGCAAAGCGGATACCAGGGCATATAAAATGTCGCCGTCATAACCCATGGCCTCGAAATTGGTTGGCCTTAGGTTGAAAATCGCCAGGGCATTTTCCTGGGCCTTCAAAACAGAAGCATTCCCTAAAAAGAGTCCCCAAATAAGAAGAACGGCAGAAATTTTCGAAAACTGTGCCACGAATCAGCCTCTGGTCCCGATTTCGATTTTATAGTTGCGGAAAATATCGAACAAACTGTCGGATGCTTTCTGCGTCATGGGAGAATCTTGAACCATTTTCATTTTTTCATCAAAAATCGCATTGACATAGCTTTCCGCTGCCTGGAGCGCACTTCGGCGGCGAATATGTTTCTCGCCCTCTTGGAAATAGACCGTTTCAAGATTCTGAAGTGGCCGCAACACTTCGCGACCCAGCTCGGAGACCACCTTGTCCGTCATCTGCTGAAGGAGTTCCGTATTGGTGGGAATTTCCAAAGGGTCGAATTTAACATTGGCGTCTTTTAGACCGGCACTGGTATCATCCTCCACCGTCTCTTTGGATTCGATGGTTCGGACTTGAATGTTTTCTCCGGTATTGACGTCCACGATCCGAAAAGAGAGCTGCGCAAAACCTACCTTTTTATGATGGGATACTTTATAATCCTTTTCGGTGAAAACGGGGACTTTGACTTTAGCGGGCGGCGCATTATTGAGTTCGTCTGGGGTCGCCTTGCGATGTTTAAATTTCGCTTCCCAGTTGAGGTATTCGATATTGTCTTCGATTTTTTCGCCCACCTGGTAACGGACGGTTTTTGTCCCATCGGATGTGGATGAGTCGACACCGTAGAGCAGGACACTACCCATAATGGCCATATCGATTCCATAAACTTTTCCCATTTGTTTGGCCGTGGTGCCTGAAACCACCCCGATTTGACCGAGTTTCATTTCTTCAAGAATCGATTTCAAGTTTTCGCGTTCCAGAATCTTGATATCGCCACTGGCGTTATTGAACAGATAAGTGATCAGGTTGTTGGCCACGATGATTCCGGCATCAACGCTGGTGGAGGGGCTGCTGAAGTCGAACACGGCGATCGATTTTTGGACTCTTTGACGAATTTGATCCTCCATCTCGCGTGAAAGGTAAAAAATATTCGGATAGCTGGGGTCAATTGCTTGAATCTTTGCATACCAAAACCAGGCGCTTCCGTACATGCTCTGATCTTTGAAGTGCTCGGCCGTGTATTTGGCCCGTTTAACAATATCACGACGCAGGTTGTTGAGTTGAAAGTCCTGGGGGTCTTGGACATATTGGGCGGCTTTCAAATAAGTTTCAAGGGACTGGAGCAGCCATCCTTCTTCCATAAGGCTTCGTGCCTGGCGCAATTTGAATTGTCCGGCTTTATCGCGGACATGTCCGATAAGTTGTTGAAGCTCTTGGTCATCCGGATCGTATTCAAGGGCCTGTTCATAAGCCCTGACGGCACGATCCCACTTTTGGGCCATTACCGCCTCCCGTGCCTGTTGTACAAAATACCCCTTATTGTCACGTTCCTGTGCCAAGGCCAGAAGTTCCCGCGCGGGACCGTGATCCGATTTTATCGAAAGCGCTTTGCGAAGATAACCGATCGTACCTTTAAAGTTTTCTTCATCGAAAAGCGCTTTGCCTTTAGCGTAAAGGTCTTGGGGGCCTTCTTTTTTAACCTTCGATATGAGTTGAAACGTATCTTCATAATTAGGGAACAAGCCTTGAATTTGCTGTAAATGGAAATAGGCTTTTAGCCATTCACCGTCGTCAATGGTTTGTTTTGTTTGAGAATAGAGCTTTCTAACTTCAGAAAGCAGGGAACTCTCTTCTTTCTGAATTCGAGCTGAAAGCCCGGTGACAGCCGAGTGTGCGGGGTCAATTTCTTTGGCATTTTGCAATTCGGATTTGGCTTTATTGATGGCACTTATGGTAACCGGAGATTGTGCAGCGAGAGTCTGCTGGCTCTGAGAGACATACTCCTGGACTAATTTTTCCTTCACGTCCGCCAAAGCCGCTTGGTATTTTTTATTTTTAGGTTCTTTGGTGATGGCTTCCTGAATATAGGCGATGGCTTCTCTATATTTCCCGGCGGCGCTCAGCTGCAGGCCGACATCGAACTCTTTTTGGCCCGTGACACAACCAAAGAGAAAAAGAACCAATAAGACAATTAAACCCTCGCAAATGAGTTTCTGTTTGCTCATTTTCATCCTCCTCAAAAATATATTACTCCATTGTAATCACTATTTTGTTGCCCGAAATTTGCTCCAGTGTCGGATTGAAATATTTGCCTTTGAAATACGACATCTGAATTTCATTAAGGAACTGGTCGGGCCATCCACGGTATTTTAACGTGTATTCCGCCCTATTTTGAGCGTAGGTAATCAGATTGACATCTAAAACACCGCTGACATCCGATTGAAAAATGGCAATGATTTCATTCGCTTGAGCATGTGAAGGGATTTGTTTAATGATTAAAAAAAGTTCTCTTTCACTGTAAAGCTCTTTTTCCCAAAGCCGAATCAGTTTTTTGCGCAGATCTTTCCAGATGGCATTCACACAAGAACGAGATCCTTTATCGAGAACCTGCAATTTGTTTTCGCCGGGTAAGGATTTTACCGCACTCGACGCCGCCAGGATCTCTCCTTCACCGGGGCGATAGATATTGGCGCTGAGGCTGACTTCGTTCAAGGTGATTTCAAGATCTTGATATTTGCTCTGTCGCGTCGAGAGTTCAAGGTTGAGGGCCACGACAAGTCCCATTTCAATTTGAGCGATATTTTCGGATCTGAAGACCCTGAATCCATTTTGTTTTAGTTTCTCAGTCAATAAGTTGGCGGTTTTTTGGGCGGCGGAAAGATGGTTTTTGTTAATTCCGGATTCGATCTGGATCCGAATGCGGGGATTCTTTTGCCATTGCAGAATTTTTTGAAACCGGTCGAGATCTTCCACCAGGGCTGCAATTTCAACATTTGCCTCGATTTTGATTTCATAGGTGCCAAGATTGGTTTTTTTTTCCTCTAAGATCTTCAGGTTACTAAGATAACCGGAGGTGCGACTGAAAATCTGATCTTTGACCACTTGAAAATTTTCGACCACGGTACTCGACTGGATGGAAGTGCCAACGGCTTTTTCGATGGCGGTGCGTTTGGCTTCATCCAACGCCTTTTCCCGGGCCAGGACCTCTCGGCCGGCTTCGACAAAACTCATTCCTTTGGCGGTTACAAGCTGGCCGGCAAAAAGACTTACCGGCAGGCTCACAAGGACGATTAAGAAAAGGGCAAGAATATTTTTCATAACAATGTAAATCCCTACTTACAATCTAATAATTATCGCTAATACGCCTAAAAAACGATGACTACATTACAATTTTGCAGGAAATTATTTGGAATTTGAATGATTTCCCTTAGTGTTTGATAATCAGCGGATTTAATTTCCAGACTCCGGTTACCCTGGTAGTTGCCTTTGGCCTTGATGGTGAAGGGAAGTGCTCCCGCGCGCCGACTTTGCTGCGCCCTGCCGATTTTGCGATAATAACGAATATAACCATTCCGCACGGCTGTTTTGAGGTCCACATAATCACCAGGATAGATCAGCTGCCCCATTCCAAAAAGTTCCGGCTTAAGACAGGGTCGGAATCCGATATTGCGGGCGTCGATTACAAGCCCCGAATAGGGGACTTGTGATTTTGCTTTGGCGGCCACAGCCACCTGCGAACCCTTGGCACCTGGTTTTTCCAGTGCCACCAGACGGCCGGCCATCTTTTCCAGCCTGGCAGAAAGGCGGCGGAGACGATTTTCCTGATCCACAAGTTTTTGTTGAAGGTTTTTCAGATCTTTATCTTGAGCATAGCCGGCATATGATAACACAGCGCGATTCGCGGTGTAATCCAACCATACTTCGATAAATTGCTTGAAAAGGGCCAGTGTTTGCGCTTGCTCAAAAGATACCTTTTTTAGGCGGGTGATTCGGTTTTCAAGGGCTTTAACCCGATCTTCCAAACGCCGAAGGCGTTGCTCGATACCAGGCGCAGCCGTAGAGCGACCCTTTTGCGAAGCGGGAACGACTGACTGTAACAGGATTTGACCCAACTGCCCGGTAAGCGGCATACTCACGACGGCCTCGACCGTCCCGTCACTGAGATACTGAATGTCGTCCACGGTTGAGGATCTTAAGACACCTTTGACTTTGGTAACAATGGCGTCATCACGATACATCTTATTCTTTACGGTGGTGGCCGAATCAATATGAACCCCTTTGATGACTTCCAAAAGATTTCTGCGGGCATCCGAGGTTGCTGCACGCATGGCCATGGGGCGTGCTTGGGGTTTACCATAATACTTAGCGGGCGGGGCCCCGGTCCCTTTGGCAACCACCTTTTGTTTTATCCAGTCAATAAAACCGTGACTGCCGATATTTTCTTTGGCGGGGTCTTGGGCATAACAGGGGGCGCTCAATAAAAGAAGAATGAATAGGATCAAAATACACCGGGAAGCATTCAGTCGGGCTTTCATAATTACCTCCGTGAAAAAATACATCTGTTGCGGATACGAAATATCCGAAAGTTAATGGGTAACCGCTTTCTTATTTTAGGGACAGGGGAGCGGTGCTTGCAGCAGCGCCGGTTTCCATACGATCTGACCCAGGAACCAATCTTGATTTGGGTTGGAACTCCCCCAATAATTGTTCTTTAAATCGATTTCCAAGGGGGTGTAGCTTTGAACCTGAAAGGGGCTATTATTTTCAAATATATTGTTGCGTACCACCGGCGCCACCCCTTCCCCTTCGATGACCAGCGCTCCTTGGCCTTCATTGGCTTTAAATGCCGAACAGGAGATGTTGGGTTTTGCATGATCCTGTAAAAGAAGACCGGCTTGAGCACTACCGGAAATGGTCGCGGCAGTGACTGTCGGTGCAGATTTGTTGATGGTCAGACCAATATTGGCCCCTTCAATCGTAACATTTTGCAACAGAGATCTAGTTGCGCTTTCCAAAATGACGCCTTGCCAGGCGCCGGGTTCGCTGCCGGCGGTTTTGGGGATGAATCGAATGGGTTTTTCAGTCTGTCCGTAAGCCATAAGTTCTCCGCCGGTCACTTTAAGAACCGTATTCGGTGCAAATAGGAGTTCGACGCCGGGTTCAATGAAAAGTACACCTCCGGCCGTCACGGTAAGATCCGAGAATACCGAATAAGGATTTTTTTCTGCGACAAGGAATACCTTATCCTTTATTTCTCCTCCCAAGACGGGACCTGGATGAGGCAAGGCATAAAGCCCGGGCTCGGGTAACGGAATCGCTTTGAGATGGGGGCTGAATGGACCTTGATTCGAAGCCCGGTCGGTGGCGCGGACTCGCACATAACGGGTCGTAAAATTTTGAAGTTGTGACAAGACAGTTTCATTCTTTTCGCTTTTGGTTGCCAATGTGTAACCGCTGAGGGGTGTATGGCTGGTCCAGATTTCATAGCCCGTCAGGTCTTTTTCCGTGTTGGGATCCCAGCGCACCTTAATCTTGGTATCGAGTGAGACGGTCGACAGACCGGCGGATGCTTTGGGTGGCAGACTGTCAATATCGATTGTGTTCGCGGCATCGATGGCTGTGCCTTGATCTCCGCCGGTATTTACTAAATATGATTTAGCGATCAGGCCGTAAGCCTGTTCGTCGGGTTCAACCGTATATGCGCCTTCATAGATTTCACGTGAAGCCAATTCTTTCTCAACGGCTGCCATAATATCAGGGGTCACTTCATGCCCGGTCTCTTTCATGTTTTTTTTGATCGCTTCGATGACTTGCTTGCGGAGCGCCGCTTTCATTTCGCCCGATACGGGTGCTAATTGAATACCCGATTTGTAATCGCCTAAATCAATGTAGGCCGAGCAGCCGGGATCGCCAATGATGCGGAAAGCCGCCTTTTTACCGAGTGTAAAGGGCTTACCTGCATTTAAGGCTGCAAACAAATCGATTTTGGGAGCCGCTGCCTGCACTGCCAGGGCAGACTCGGGTACTTCAATGGATGAAACGATCTCCCGGAAAAGCTCATCGGTTTGGCTGAGAAGCTCGGTTTGACGTAAATTCCATAAAGCCGCCACTGTTGCCATGGCCAAGCCGATGGGGCTCAGTGAAACACCGCCGGCATGGGCTCGACTAACATGTTTGGCACGCCACAAAAGTTCCCCTTTCTTTAGATCCCACATCTTAACTTCACACCCCACCGCCACTTGGGAATAAATTCCTGCAAAAATCCGATCAAAATGGGTCACGTTGCCCGAAATGACGGCATCAACGCCGAGTAGGCTTCTGAGTTTTTTTGGATTTTCAGCGATAAGGGCCTCGACTTGGCGAATGTCACTTAAACCTGCATTCGAAAGTCGTCTATCGGTACTGTAAATTTCAAGATCTTTAAAGGGGAGTGAGGCGACATGATTGTACAGGCCCCTGCGAACAACATTTACCGGGTTCCCGGATTCCGTATTGATAAAGAAGATTTCCTTCTTTGGGAATTGAAACGGCAGCACCGCTATTGAAACCGGTTTGTGTTTCCTGTAATATTGAGTATTTTCATATTCTCCATTAAAATGCTTAAAGGCCTCGGTGGATATAACAAGTAAACTTCCGACACCTTCGCCGGCCGTGTGGACACAGCCAGCAACGGTGATCGAAACAAGAAGGATGAAGGCAAGAAAAAAGGAGAGTCGAGTACGTTTCATGGCTAAGCTCCTCGGTTTTGGCGTGGAAAGGTTAATATGTCAGAAGGTAGTGGGGTATTAATACCTATCCTCGATATGGTATGATATAGGTGTCAATTTGTCAATTGAAAATGGGTACAACGCCTTCGATTCCCGCTACCTGGTGAGTGCCCGCATTTGAATCTTGACTTTATTCCAGCTCAATAACGATACGGCTGCCCTCCATATCCGTAACCGCCATGGTTTTTCCCCCAACGGCTTTGCCATCGGCTTCCTCGCTAAAAGAATCGGGCGTCCCCTTATAAAGAACGGATAGAGTGAGCTGACCGCCGCCGAATTTGCGTTTATTGACGCTAACCACGGAAGACAGTTCTTGGATCACCTGGCGTACGGCCTTCTGTAGTTTAAACTTTTTAACATTGGTCACAATCACATCGAGGGGGATTCCATTGTTGAGCATATCTTGAAAAGAGGCCACGATCTTTTCAAAAAGTTTGCGGTCCATCAATTTTTTGGCCGCTTTTGCGGTGGCTTTGGCTTTGGCGACCTCTTCGGAAATATGCGCCACGGCAGCGGAAGCAGCTTTAGAGGCGATGATTTTAGCCGTGGAACAATTAACGACCCTGGCCGTAATATTGGCTTGTCCGGACTTCAAGCCCGTGCTGGCCAGGACACCGCCTTCTACGATTCCCTGGGCGACTTTCCCCACAATGACATACTCGGCCCCGTTGGCAGCTCCGATCTGAGCGGCTGCAGCAGCGTCACCCTCTGTGGCGCGCTTAATCATTTCGGTGTCTTTTTGCATTAAAGCTGCAACCGCGGCCGGATCAACTAAATCAAATTCCTTTTCATTAAGGTAGTCCAGAATAGCCGTCTCGGCCGAATTGCCGCTTTCTTCTTTCATCATCACCATCATGCGGGGCTTGTCCATCGATTCAAGCAGAATTTTAAGGGCGGCGAGATCGGCTTTGATGCTATCCAGTGAAACCACGGCCTTTATTTTGACAAAATAGGCACCATCGGACTGCTTTTCTTCATTCAATATGTCATAGTGTTTTACGGCACCGGTCGTTTGGGTGAGGATAATATCCTTTTTAACCTCAAAGTTTTCGACTTCGGTCTGTGAGATCAGCACGGTCCCGATTCCCTTTTCAACTGCGGTGCGTTTGGCTTGGAGTAATGCGTCATCTTTATTTAAGCCAAGACCGTCAACCGTAACCGTTATGTCTCCGTCTTTTTGTTGGGCATGGCCTGCGGTCATGACAAATAGCGAAATAAAAATAAGTGCCAGGATCTTTTTTTTCATTTTTCCCTCCCCCGGGGTTGTACATGCCCGTCCTTCAAAACGGTGTCCGTTTAAGAAAAGATTTGTTGAAGTCTACGTGGTTCAGCGCAATCGATGTCGCATCAATCGAAAAAGATGATTAGCGTTCATCCATAAATGGATCAAAAAAATAAATTAAAGTATAAAGAACGGAAGTCTAAGTGTCAAGTGAGGTACCATACCACCTAATTGGAATAGCATCAATAACACGTTGAAATTAAAACGGATAAAAGAAAAAACTCGAATTGGCCATCTCGTGTGAAATATGGCATCGTATCTCCCAAAAAGATATTTTGGGTTGACACAAACGCCGCTGAACATTAATAGAAGGAAAAAACAGGTCGAAACCTGTTAGAATTGTACTCCGCTAAAAAGAGAATTTACACGACCACGAAGGCTTAAGGCGTTATGAAAATGCCGCGGTTTCGTGGTTTTTTTTTGAAAAAGGAAAAAAGACTAAAGTTATGCACATTTCAGAGGGTATTTTATCCGGTCAGGTCCTCCTTGCCGGTGTGGTGCTAACTTCTGTCGGTACCGCCGTGGGACTTAAAAAGATGGATTACGACCGCATCGCCCGGGCCGGGATTCTGGCGGCGGCCTTTTTTGTGGCATCCTTGATCCATGTGCCGGTTGGTCCAGCCAGTGTCCATTTGGTTCTTAACGGCATCGTAGGCCTCTTAATGGGTTGGGCGGCTTTTCCGGTGATTCTGGTGGGCCTGATGCTCCAGGGAATGATTTTCCAATTTGGGGGGATTACGACCCTTGGTGTCAACACCATGATAATGGCAACCCCGGCCCTGGTTGGCCATTATGTATTTGGTCCGTTGATTCAAAAAAAGCGCGTCATCGCCACCGCGGCTTCTTTTGGCTGCGGTTTTAGCGCCATTCTGCTCGGCACTGTTTTGGTCGCAGCGGCGTTGATATTTACGGAAAAAGATTTTTTTGAAGTCACGCTTGTGGTGGTGGCGGCAAATTTCCCGCTGATGATTATGGAAGGGTTCATCACCGTTTTTTGTGTGGCCTTTTTGAAAAAAGTGCAACCAGCGATGCTTCCGGGCTCGGCTCTGCCCGAATGATATCAGAGAGGGGGTGATTCATGAAGATCTTTTACAAGCACCGGTGCAAACTATTATTTTCAGGGATAGTCTCTTTGGGGCTGCTTTTTCTTTTGGGTATCGCCTATGCTCACGGGATAAATGTATTCGCGAGGGTCGAAGGCGATACGGTGCATGCGCAGGCAAAGTTAAGCGATGGAAGGAAGGCCAAAAATGCTTCAATTACGGTTTATAACAAAAGGGGGGTAAACCTGCTGGAAGGCAAAACAGACGCCAACGGTGATTTTTCGTTTCCGGTTCCAGAAAAAAGTGATTTAAAAATCGTGCTTTCAACCGGAACGGGACACAGGGCCGAATGGGTCATTGCCGCAGCGGAAATCGAAAGACAGACAACAAACGAAACGGCGGTATCGCGGTCATCCCCATCCGGGGTGGTGGCCAAAACAGCACCAGAACCAAAGACAGAAGAAAACCAGTCGCCTGAAGCGATTTCTATAAATCCCACTGAATTACAAAGAATGATTGAAACGGCTTTGGGAAAAAAGTTGAAGCCGGCGATGAAAATGCTGGTTGCGTTACGAAACCGGCGCCCGACCTTTAAGGATATCATGGGAGGGATGGGTTATATCTTTGGCTTGGTGGGAGTTGCCACCTATTTCCGATACCGGCCCAAAAAAGGAACCTAAACTGAATCATGATCAATGAACCGTTTGCCGCAGGAACCTCTTTGGTTCATCAAATAGATCCCAGAATACGGATTGTAACCGCGCTATTGTATTCTCTGGTGGTGGCCGTGGCAACACAGTTTGCGGCTCTGTTATTCGCTTTGGGGTTGTCCATCATCCTGGTCGGTCTGGCGCATATACCGCTTCGCAGGCTCTTTAAACGGTTTATATGGGTCAACGGTTTCATTTTACTTTTATGGGTCAGCGTCCCACTGACGTTTGAAGGCCGGGCCCTGTTGCACATCGGCCCCCTGGCGGTGACTGCCCCCGGTGTCATCCTTTGCGCCCAGATTACGCTCAAGTCAAATGCCATTCTTTTGGCCCTGATCGCGCTGGTCGCAACGATGAGTATTGCGACTTTGGGGCATTCTTTGGATCAGTTGCGCGTTTCAGGCAAAATCGTGCATCTATTTTTAACGGCCTACCGGTATGTTTTTGTGCTTGAAGAAGAATACCTGCGACTCCTGAGGGCCTTAAAAATCCGTGGTTTCAAACCCAAAACGAGTTTGCACACCTATCGAACTTATGCCTATTTGCTTGGGATGATTTTCGTGCGTGCCGCCGCACGGGCTGAACGTGTATACCAGGCTATGCAATGCCGGGGATTTAAGGGGCGGTTTTACTGTTTGCAACCGTTTGCGGCAACCCCGTGGAACTGGGTATTTAGTTCGGTTACCATGGTGATGACCCTGATCATTGCCTTTTTAAACTGGAAGGGATTGTTTAGCTAAAAATGCAAAGTAACGGACCGATAATTCAACTGAAAGGGGTTACATTTCGCTATCCTGGCGCTGATCCTGTCCTCAATAATTTAGATTTCCAGCTGCATCGAGGCGATCGAATCGGCCTGGCGGCGCCAAACGGGAGCGGGAAAACGACGCTTTTTCATGTTATCATGGGATTGTTGAAGCCGATTCAGGGTGCCATCAGGGTTTTCGGAAAACCGGTGAAAGCAGAAAAAGAGTTCCGCGAAGTCAGACAAAAAGTTGGCTTGCTGTTTCAGGATGCAGACGATCAGTTATTTAGCCCGACGGTGCTTGAAGACGTGGCCTTCGGGCCTCTGAACATGGGCAAATCGATTGAAGAAGCGATCGCGATATCGAAAAAAATATTGTCATATTTGGGTTTGGAAGGATTCGAAGACCGGATCACCATTAAACTATCCGGCGGTGAAAAACGACTGGTTTCCCTGGCCACGATTTTAGCCATGGAACCTGAGGTGCTGCTTCTAGATGAACCGACCAGCGGGCTGGATGAGAAGACCAAAATGCGTATCACGCAGGTGCTGTCGGATTTGAAATTGTCTTATATAATTATTTCGCATGAATTCGATTTCCTGTCGGCCATCACCGATCATGTTTATACCATGGAAGACGGTAAAATCCTTATGGATGAAGAATTACATGTCCATGTCCATCAGCACGCCCACAAGGTGGGGCGGCAACCCCACCGGCACATTTAATCTTGGAAGATCGTCTTTTTCATTTCTGATCAAATCCAAGATGTGCTGCTATACGATTCTCGATTTCACTTTCCTGAAACTCCCTAGCCGGCCACGGTCTTTCTACCTTTTATCCGCCAGGACTGCATGGGCAGCTGCAAGCCTGGCAATGGGGACGCGGAATGGCGAACAGCTGACGTAATCGAGCCCGATCCGATGACAGAATATGACCGAACTCGGTTCTCCGCCATGTTCTCCGCAGATCCCGATTTTGAGATCCTTGCGTGTGGCACGGCCCCTTTTTACGCCAATCTCCATGAGTTGCCCAACGCCAGCCTGATCAATAGCCTGAAAGGGGTCATCGGGAAGGATCCTTCTCTGGACGTAATCGGGTAGAAAAGTGCCTGCATCATCACGGGAATACCCAAAAGCCATTTGCGTCATATCGTTGGTGCCGTATGAGAAAAACTCGGCCTCTTGCGCAATCTCATCTGCCGCAAGAGCTGCCCGTGGCACCTCGATCATAGTCCCGACCATGTACTTGAATTTTGCCCTGCTTTTTTTCATAACCTCATTGGCCACTCTGTCGATTATAGCTTTCTGATCGTTGAATTCCGCCGCTGTTCCCACCAGGGGGACCATGATTTCAGGCAAGACCTTGATCTTTTCTTTGCGGCACTTGACAACTGCTTCAAAGATCGCCCGGGCCTGCATGGCTGTAATTTCAGGATGGGTAATCCCGAGCCGACAACCCCGGTGGCCGAGCATGGGATTGAACTCAGACAGAAAATCGACCTTGGTAGCCACGGCCTTTACCGGAACGCCCAGGCGACCGGCCAGCTCCTTTTGGGCAGGCTTTTCATGGGGGACAAATTCATGCAAAGGCGGGTCCAGCAGCCTGATGGTTACAGGACGGCCTTTCATGGCCTTAAAGATACCATAGAAATCCTTGCGTTGCATGGGCAGCAATTTGCCCAGGGCCTTTTCGCGGCCCCGGGCATCCTCGGCCATAATCATTTCGCGCATGGCCCAGATACGCTCGCCAAAAAACATGTGTTCCGTTCTTGTAAGTCCGATCCCCTCTGCGCCCAGTTTAATGGCGACCCTTGCGTCTTCAGGGGTATCGGCATTGGTGCGAACCCCCAGGCGTCGAATCTCGTCCGCCCAGACCATGAGTTTCTTGTAAGCAGGGTTTTTTCCCGGGCCAGTGGCCACCAGCGGCAGCTTGCCTTTGTATATGACGCCTTTGCTCCCGTTCATGGTGATCCAGTCGCCTTCCTGCATGACCTTGCCGTTGAAATCCACAGTCTTTTTCTTGAGATCAATACGGGTGATGTCACCGCTGCCCACAATGCAACACTTGCCCCAGCCCCTTGCAACCAGGGCAGCATGACTCGTCATGCCGCCCTTTGATGTCAAGATGGCCTGGGCCGGTTTCATGCCGTGAACATCCTCCGGCGAGGTTTCTTCCCGCACCAGGATCACCTTCTCACCCTGGTGGCCCAGTTCTTCGGCCTTGTCTGCTGTAAGAACAATCTGGCCAACGCCGGCACCAGGCCCGGCCGGAAGCCCGGCGCCGAGCTTGGCTGCAGTTTTTTCTGCATTGATATCTATCATGGGATGGAGAAGTTCTTCGAGCTGCTCGGGCCTTACACGGGAAATTGCTGTCTTCTTTGAGATGAGCCGTTCCTTTACCATGTCAACCGCCATTTTAATGGCAGCCGGACCGTTTCGTTTCCCGACACGCGTCTGAAGCATATAAAGCACGCTATCTTGAATGGTGAACTCGATGTCTTGCATGTCTGTATAATGCGTGTCGAGCTTGTGCCTGATGCCATTAAGTTCCTTGTAAATACCTGGCATGGTTTTTTGAAGCGTTGGCAGGTGCCGGTTTGTGACTACCTTGGAAACGTTATTGATGGCAAAAGGGGTTCGTATACCGGCAACCACGTCTTCTCCCTGGGCATTGATCAACCATTCTCCGTAGAAATTGTTGTCACCCGTGGCCGGGTTGCGTGTGAAGGCCACACCGGTTGCGCAATCATCTCCCATGTTTCCGAATACCATGGTCTGGACATTCACTGCCGTTCCCCAATCGTCGGGCAGTTTTTCGATCCTGCGGTAGGCCACGGCTCGCTTGCCAAACCATGAGAGAAAGACCGCGTCAATAGATCCCCAAAGCTGTTTCATGGGATCATCCGGAAAAGGCTTGCCAAGAACTCTCTTGACGGTTTGCTTAAACTGGACCGTGAGAGACTTCCAGTCCTCTGCCGTGAGGTCCAGGTCTGTTTCGAGTCCCTTTTCCTCTTTTACCTTGTCTATGAGACACTCCAGTTGAGCCCTGATCCCTTTGCCTTCTTCCGGTTCAATACCGGCGGCTTTTTCCATCACCACATCCGAGTACATGGCAATCAGACGACGGTAAGCGTCATAAACAAAACGCGGGTTACCCGTTTTTTTGATCAGAGCAGGTATGGTCTTGGTGGTCAGCCCTATGTTAAGCACAGTTTCCATCATGCCGGGCATAGAGGCCCGGGCGCCGGAGCGGACGCTGAGAAGGAGCGGGTCATGCGTATCTCCGAAGTTTTGTTTCATCAGTTTTTCGACTCTGGCAAGGCTTGCGTTAACTTCTTTCTTGACGCCCGGCGGATACTTCTGTTTCCGCGCGTAGAACTCGTTACATGCTTCTGTGGTAATCGTGAATCCGGGCGGTACGGGCATGCCAAGGTTGACCATTTCACCAATGTTGGCGCCTTTGCCACCAAGAAGGTTCTTCATAGTCGCGTTGCCGTCTGCCTTGCTACTACCAAAAAAATAGACAAATTTGCGATTGGTCGTCATTGCTGAAATTCCTTTCTGTGAAAGTTTTTGCCCACGCTTAGGGTTATTGTCTCTTACGTACCCATTTCCCATGACGCAAGTTATTTTTTTGTTCGCTTGTCAGCGTACCGCTATCAATGTTCATGGCTGCCAGCTTTAAAATTGGGCTCGATTGATCCAAAAAGTATATCATGTTAATCTGTTATGGTGCCATAGATGCCTGGAATCTAAGAAAATAATTTCATTCATTGATCAGGATGAGCTCATCGGACGAATACTGAGACATTTGGGCTTATGGGAAACCAGAAACCATGCTACACCAAAGTGCGAAATATATTTTTGAGATCGTTTCTTGTCAATCATGCGGCAATCTGCCTTACGAGTTGTTTTTGATTGGCCTTGACAATTATGCGGTTTTTTCCTATGATAACCACAAATTCGACTTTTTCCAGCACCTACATCTGATCCACAACAGCTTCCGCTGATAAAGATTTTCTCTTCGTCTGAGTTTGGGCTTAACTGTTTCGTATATGCCATATTTTCTCTTGTGATTATGCTGAGAGTGATGATGTCGATCTTGTCCTTATTGCAACGCATGGACGCTCAGGCGTGAGCCGCTGGGTTAGGGGAAGCATAGCGGACAAAGTGCTCCGTTTTTTAAACGCTCTGGTTTTAATGGTGCGCGCTCCGGGCGGTAAAGGAGGGATTTAAGAATGCAGTAATAAATCCTGATGTTGAAAAAAGGAGGATGTTATGGCGGTCAAAGTTCTCATTAAAAGAATTGTACCTAAAGATACGGCCAAGGCGATGATACCGATTTTCAAGGAAATGAGAGAAATTGCCTTAAACCAACCAGGCTACATTTCCGGTGAAACATTGGAGAATATCGACAATCCTGAGGAGTTCCTGGTCATCAGCACCTGGGAGTCTGCTGAAGATTGGCAATACTGGCGGCATAACCCAAAAAGGATAGAAATTCAGTCTAAGATCGATACATTGCTGGGGGGAACAACCGAATACAAGATCTTTCATTATGGCTTGAGGGAATAGCCCTTTAAAAGGCTTAGATTTTTATAAACGATCACAAAATGGTCACAATACAAAAAAACCTATTATCAAATCTCTTTAAAAGCCTACTTGCCAATTCGTTCCAAAGACAGCTACCCACAAACTGCCATTAAAAAAGGGCTTACAGATTGCAATCTCTGTAAACCCTTCATTTCATGGTAGGCACGGAGAGATTTGAACTCTCGACTTCTACCGTGTCAGGGTAGCGCTCTCCCCCTGAGCTACGTGCCTCTGTTTTGAGAAGTCGTTAACACCGATACCTATGGCTGTCAAGTGAAATGAAGACAAATTGAACGGCTTGGAAAAGGGTTGCAACCGGCTTTATGATTGCGCTATAGGTCCTTGAAAATCATTCATGAAAGCATGAAAAATCGA
>CAZHAH010000017.1:0-57178 GCA_964530095.1 uncultured Desulfobacteraceae bacterium
ATCCACCGGATTTAGCTGATCACTCGGCATAATCCGGGACTCGGCATTATGTCCCCAGTTCTGCACTGGAGTCTATGAATCTGGGCGCCATCGGAGGGATGGCGGCCCTCTCCCAAATGGCTCAAGATGAAAAGGAGGAATGACAATGAAACTAAACGTTAAAGCATTTGCTTTGAGCTGTGGCCTTGTCTGGGGTTTGGCCCTTTTCTTTCTGACCTGGTGGATCATGGCCTTTGAAGGGGCCACCGGTGACGCAACGTTGATCGGACGCTTATACCGGGGCTACACGATTACGCCTTTAGGGAGCCTGGTGGGTCTCGCATGGGGTTTAGCGGATGGAATCTTTCTGGGTGCGGTATTCGGCTGGCTTTACAATTGGACCAGCAGCCGGTTCCTAACCGCAAACCCAACCTAGCGTCCATCCATTAATGATCTTTTTCCCGTTGGGCGGCGTTCTGCGCGGGTTGCCGAAGAACTTCGTTCTTCATTGCTGCCGGCTGCGACGTTCTTCGAGGACGCGGGCCCATTGGTGTTGGGATTGGACCCTAATTCTCAAAACTGTCCTAAAGTCAGACGGAAGGAGGAAACCATGCATGTGCCGCTGCTTTTATACGGTATGATTATCATCTACAGCTTCATTTTAAGGTTCGCTGTACGACCGTATTCACAAACCACAAATTTGCTGATTGTCATCGGCAGTCCGCTCGCGGCAGCGTTAATCTTCTGTGTCGGGCGAGTGCTCATCGACAAAAACCCGACCGCCCGGCGTACAGTCAGAATTACCTATGGAGTCCATCTGTCGGCTGACCTCCTTGTAGTATTTGCTTTGGTCAAGGCATACCTGATGGCCAAAGATTCGCCCGGCTGGGTAATCCCTCTGCCGGTCCAAATCGGACAAACGTTGACGATGGTGACGGGCACGCTGTTCCTACTGTCCATTTTAAATTTAGCCTGGGATAGTATGGGTGCGCCGGCCTCTTTTCTGGGCATTACCAAAAAGGTGGCCATGCGAAAAATGTATGCCTGGACCCGCAACCCGATGATCCTGTGCGGATTGGGCACATAATTCTCTGTCGGGCTGTGGTTGCGATCGTCTCTCTTTCTACTGTGGACGGGGGTTTTGATTATTCCGTTTGTTATCGCCTTCCTCAAGATTTATGAAGAACGGGAGTTGGAGATTCGCTTCGGATCTTCCTATCTGGAATATAAAGCCAACACACCCATGCTTTGGCCTAAAAAACCAAAGCCATAATCTTTTTAAGGGGATAAACAAGTATCACTCGCCTAATCCAAAATTTCCCGCTCACTTTTGCCCCTTTTACATTCCAAAAATTCATTGACTTGCAAAATAAACCCTACTCCTGTAAGCTATTTTTTTACATGTTCTATTGCTAGGGGCGTCTTGCCCTTTAAAAAAACGGCTTTATAACCAAACAAGATGGGTTAAGCGAGTCCAGAAGATGAATCGACAAGAAGTAAAACAAGTTCATATCCTAGTGGTGGACGACGATAAAATGATCCGGCAGGTGCTGCAGAAGGGAATTCATCATGCCGGATACGATTGTTCTGTAGCAGAAAGTGCCAAAGAAGCCCTTAAAATACTGGAGACGCGAACGGTTGATGTCGTTATTACGGACATTAAGATGCCGGAGATGGATGGCATTGAACTAACCAAAATAGTAAAAGAAAAATATCAATCGGATGTGATCGTCATTACCGGTTATTCGGAAGACTTTATCTACGAAGAGGTAATCGAACTCGGCGCCAGTGATTTTGCGGAAAAGCCGGTTAGGCTCGGGGAGTTGAATGTCAGGTTAAAGCAAGTCCTCAAAGAACGGCAGCTTCTTAAAGCCCTCGAAGATTCAGAAAAGCGATATCGGGCGATTTTCGAACAGGCTGCCGATTCAATTGTGCTCATCGATGCTGAATCCGAAACGCTGGTTGAGTTCAACCACCGCGCGCATGAAAATTTAGGCTACACCTCAAAGGAATTCGCAAATCTAAGCCTATCCGATTTTGAATTTTCGGAAACTCCCAATGAAGTTACGGCGCACATCCAGAAAGTGATTCAGACCGGATCCGATACATTTGAAACCAAGCACCGTACTAAGAGTGGCAAAATTAGGGATATCCAGGTCAGCAGTTGCGCGATGCCGATCGGGAGGAGGAAATTTATTCAAAGCATTTGGCGGGATATTACTGACATAAAGCGGGCCCAGGAAACCCTGAGGCGCCTTTCATATTTGGACGGTCTTTCTGGTATAGCCAATCGGCGCTATTTTGAAGAAATCCTCCAACGCGAATGGAACCGCGGGGCTCGCAATTCCCTGCCGCTATCCCTGTTAATGGCCGACATCGATCACTTCAAGGCCTATAAT
Source organism: uncultured Desulfobacteraceae bacterium (assembly GCA_964530095.1). Lineage (GTDB taxonomy): Bacteria > Desulfobacterota > Desulfobacteria > Desulfobacterales > CAZHA01 > CAZHAH01. Next base: position 2,379 of record CAZHAH010000017.1, read on the forward strand.
GACACCTACGGGCATTTATCCGGTGACGATTGCCTGAAGCAGGTGGCCAAGGCCATGAATGAAACGGTCCGGCGCCCTGCGGATCTGGTCGCTCGGTATGGTGGTGAAGAATTCGCTATTATACTGCCCGACACCGACCTTGAAGGTTCGCACGTTGTGGCGGAAATGTTGCGTCTTGAGGTGGAAAGACTGCAAATTAAGCATTCGGCATCTCTGGTATGCGATAACATAACCATCAGCCTGGGGGGAGCCGCCACCATTCCAAATAAGAGCACGGCGCCGACGACCCTGATTAGTGAAGCCGATCACGCTCTTTATCTGGCCAAAAAAGAAGGCCGCAATCGCACACGCATGACCGATGCAGCATGAAAGCCATCTTCACCACCCATTTTTTCAACTGAACCCTGAGCCCTGGTCGCCTACGGCGCCGCCAAAGGCGGGTAAACTTCTGAACCGGTGAACGGTGACAATATTAGATGTATGTCTGAACAAAAGCTCTTAATCATCCACCAGGGTGCGCTCGGCGATTTTGTCCTTACTTTTCCAGCCATTATCCAATTAAAGAAATATTTTTCCCGAATTGATGTCCTTTGTCAGAAAAAATTAGGACAACTGGCCTGCAATCTCAAATTGGTCGAGCGCTGTCTCCCCTTAGAATCGGCCGGGTTTGTTTCCCTTTATAGCGGTGCTCCTGATTCAAAAATCATATCCTTGCTGTCTGACTACCATTTTATTATCCTGTTTTCAGTCTCAAAGGAACTTGAACGTTCTCTTAATGCGATCAGGGGGCCGATCGTCCGGCGCATACCACCCCGCCCCGCACGATCAAAGACAATCCATGTCACGGAGTATGTGTTGCAAAACCTTTCGGATCTGAAAATATTTAGAGACTCAAATATCAAGATTGAATCCAGGCTTTCAAAAATACCCCACTCAGATTTGAGAGACAGCGCCTTTGACTCGGCAAAAATAATGATTCACCCCGGCTCAGGAAGCCCGAAAAAAAATTGGCCCCTTAACTATTTTATTGAAACCGAAAAAATGTTGCTTTCAGCCGGTTTGACTCCGGAATTCATCCTCGGACCGGCTGAAAAATCGTTGTCTGAAAATCTCTCTGCAACGGATACGCTGCGGACAATACATTTGATGCATGATTTAAATAAATTGGTTCCTTTGCTGAAAACCGCCGGGGGCTACATCGGCAACGACTCGGGGGTTAGTCATCTGGCCGCCTTTCTCGGTTTACCCACCGTGGCCATTTTTGGCCCCTCCGATCCGCAAAGATGGAGACCGATTGGGAGGGCGGTTCGAATGATTAAACCGATTATCAACTGCCGGCACTGCTTTGAGACAAACTCGAATGATTGCGACCAATTTGTCTGCCTGGAAAAAATAGTCCCGGACCGAGTTATAGATGCACTTTACGAAATTTGGCACAGGTAGATCCGGTATTGAAGCTTGACACATTTGGATAGGTTTTTTATATTTTGTCATATCAATCGCGATCTTTCTATTCACCCACGGTTCCAAAGATATCCTTAAAGCAACCGCTAATCAAACGCGAAAATGTTAAATTTCGCGCTGTTCCACTCGTCGAAGGTCTTAAACGGTTTTAATCATAACCTAAGGCTTGATCCCAATGTACAATAAATTCTTCGGCTTTAAGGAAAAACCCTTTAAGCTTGTGCCTAATCCCGCATATCTTTTTCTGAGCAAAAGCCATGAGGAGGCCCTCGCGTATCTCAATTATGCAATTTCGCAAGGGGACGGTTTTGTAAAAATCATTGGCGAAGTGGGAACCGGTAAAACAACCCTTTGCCGGGCCTTTCTTGAAAGCCTCAACAATTGCACGGAAGCGGCCTATATTTTCAATCCCAAGCTGGGCCCCAAACAGTTGTTAAAATCAATTCAGGATGAATTTGGACTCGGATCGGAAAGTGACACCATCAAAGATTTAATCGACGATCTCAATGCCTTTCTGATGCTTAAAAAAGGAGAAGGGAAAAAGGTTGTTCTTCTAATTGATGAAGCGCAAAATCTGAGTAAAAACGTCCTTGAACAGCTAAGACTCCTTTCAAACCTTGAAACCAACCAGGACAAACTCCTGCAAATCATCCTGGTGGGTCAACCTGAGCTGGCTGAAATGCTCAATACCCATGAACTCAGACAAATCGGGCAAAGAATCACCCTGAGCTACCACCTTCTGCCCCTGAGCGCAAAGGAAACCAAGGGCTATATCGAGTATCGTATCGGCAAGGCGGCTCAGAAACAGGGCGTTAAATTTGATGTGTCAGCATTGCGTCAAATTTACAAATTTTCAAGAGGGATCCCCCGATTAATCAATATTGTTTGTGACCGTTCACTTTTAACCGCATTTGTCTTGAATCAGACGAAAATCAGTGCCGCCGTCGCCCGAACCGCCATTCAGGAATTAGCCAGCAGTGGCCCGGCGATAAGTTTTGGGAAGATCACCTCCAAAAAGGCCCTCGTTTTACTCTTCGCCTTATGTGTTATCCTGCTTGGGGTTATTTTCTCACAGTTTGTGGTTTTTAATCGAAACCCTTTTTCAAGCCATCCAAAAACCGAAAACCCGAAAACCACCTATCCGATCCGAAACCCCGTCCCGCCGGCAGTTATTCCGCAAGCGCCTTCCGCGGACGATACAGGCGTTAAGCAGGCGGCACCACCCCTGCCGGTGACCCCGTCCCCGGCACCTGTCTCCCACAAAATTCCTTCCATCAAGCTCACCGATTATCTGAAACAGATGAATGCCCGCGGATCACGTGCCGCAGCTCTAAAGTATGCCTTCAATTTATGGAATACACCGCTTGAGATCAAACCGTATTTAAGTCGCATCAAGGATGATAAAACCTTTTTTGATCTTTGTGCCAAATTGAACGGGTTTCAAATCCTTTATTCCGAATCGGGTATCAGGCTTTTGAGAAGTCTCGATCTTCCGGCGCTGTTTAAATTTTATCCTGCCAAGGACGCATTGCCTGGCTATCTGGCGTTGCATGGGCTTGCGGAAAACGGAGTTGTATTCTCAGATGGAGAGGATTACCATTCAATCCATGCGGATTGGGATGAACTCAAATTGCATTGGCCGGTTGTTGCCTACATCCCCTGGAAAAACTTTCTCCCTTTTCAAGGCACGATTCCCACCCGAACCAATACCGATTCGATTGCCACTCTAAAACTGTTTTTATACAACCTCGGCTTTGAGCACGTGATACCAAACAATGATTATGATGCCTCGACCCGGGCATTGGTCAAAAAAATACAGGCGAAATATGATATTCCTGCTGACGGGGTTGTGGGTTCACTCACCAAAATCATTCTTTACCGGGAAAATGAGGCGTTTCAAATGCCGAGGCTGACAAAAAAATGAGGCCACCCAAACCCACGGGGCCTAACCGGGATAAATAAATTTGAGTTCGATCTTAAGAGCGTTAAAGAAAATTGAAACCGAGACTTCGCCGTTTGCCGGTTTTCAATTAAATGAAACCCAAATAGACACCCGAAAAGCCATCACCGCCCGGGTCAAAAGGGTGCGGCTATTTCGCAGAATATCATCTTTTCTTTGTATCGCTCTCATGATGGCGGCTTGTGGATGGGTGTTGGTTCGCTATTACCCATGGATGCGTGTCAATCTATTCTCACGCAAACCGCCTACAATAACCGCCGCTCCCATCAAATTTGATAATACCAACTCCAAAAAACCGATTATGCCACCCCCAGAGGCTAAACCGGCTCCCCCTGCCGCCGCCGGAGTGACAAAAGCGGAAAATCCGATCAATCGGGTGTCTAAACCCGAGCATGCCATAAAAACCGTAAAAAACCGATTACCCAAATCGAATTTTACGATTGCTAAAGCAGCCGCAAAAAAAATTGCCGCCCCTACTCATACAGCGCTTCAAAGAGAACAAAGATCCACCGCCAATGAGAAATCGGCGGCGATTCAATCGCTGGACGATTCCCAATTCAGGCTGCAAGCGATTGCCTGGTCCGCTAAAGCGCATCAGCGCATGGCAGTTATAAATGGGCGGATTTTGCGCGAAGGCGAAAGCCTCGATGGGTTCCTGGTGGCCCACATCCATGAGGACGAAGTCATCTTAAGTGATGGCGGCACTTCCTGGCGGATTGAATTCAGACTAAAAACACCCCGACCCCTCGAATAGCGGTAACCCTGAACGGTGAACTCTGAACCTGTGAACGCCTACCGTTCATATGGAAAATCGGTTCCAACTCACTAACCGCCTTCAACTTTCAGGCTTTCTATTTGACATCGAAATCGTGTTTTCTTACACTCCTTCAGTCAATGAAGCAATAAAATCCATGTGCCACCCACAAAAAGGAAAATACCATGGAAAGTAAGGTCTACTTCATCGATCTGAGAGCCACACATAAGGAGAATTTTGGACAAAAACTGATCCGGCTGGTGCAAACCGCCGGGCTCGGAGATATCATTAAGGATAGGGACCTGGTGGCCGTCAAACTTCATTTCGGCGAAAAGGGTAACACCGGGTTTATTCGTCCGGTATTTGTCGCCAAGCTGGTAGAAGCGATTAAAACCCAAAAGGGGGCTCCCTTTTTAACCGATGCCAATACGCTTTATACCGGCTCACGGCAGGATGCCCTCCACCATATTGCAACCGCCATCCAAAATGGGTTCGCCTATCCGGTCGCAAACGCACCGCTCATCATCGCCGATGGGCTGAGGGGCAAAAGTGAATCTGCCGTGGCAATCCATCAGAAACGGTTCCAGGAAGTCTACATCGCTAATGAAATCGTGCAGGCTGATGCGCTTATCTCACTGGCCCATTTCAAATGTCACGAATTGTCCGGTTTCGGCGGCACACTCAAAAATTTGGGGATGGGGTGCGCCTCGCGCAAGGGAAAACTGGCCCAACATTCAGGTGTGGCACCCAAAGTCAAAAGAAAAAAATGTGTCGGTTGCGGTGACTGCATCGATCACTGCTCTCAGCAAGCCATCGCCTTAAGGGACGAAAAAGCGCAAATAAATCCTGACAAGTGCATCGGCTGCGGAGAATGTATTTTGATTTGTCCCAACCGCACCATCCAGGTTCAATGGAATCAATCGATTGCCGTATTTATGGAAAAAATGGTTGAATATACGCTGGGCGTTCTAAAAGGAAAGGAAAACAAAACCCTTTTTCTCAATTTTATTACTGATATTTCACCGGCCTGCGATTGTCATCCCTATAATGATGCCCCGATTGTCAGAGACATTGGTGTGGTGGCTTCCACCGATCCGGTGGCGATTGAACAAGCCTCGGTCGATCTCGTAAATCAGGAACCGGTGCTTCCAGGGTCATGTCTCACCCAAAACATGGAACCGGGAAGCGACAAATTCAGAGAGATTTTCCCAAAGGTCGATTGGTCGCTTCAACTGGACTATGCCGAAACGATTGGCTTGGGAAGACGGCAATATGCGTTGCTGGAAATATGATTTGTTTGTAAGCTTACGCGATTAAAAACGATTCTCATCCATTGAAGGAGGTGCGCACCGTTCACAATCAAAATATTCAAACTGAGGCGTATGCGGCTGAATCTTCAGATGGAAGTTCTGTTGTTCAGTCTCCCCCCCATTGACAGGATATTCAAACCGCTCTCCAAAAAAATGTTCTAAAATCGGATTAAGCTGTTCACGGAGTACCGCATAAGAATAGTGACGCCTAGCAATTTCGTAGTTCCGGTTCACCATTTTCTCGAGGCGCTCTTTGACGTCAAGAACCTCCTGCACCTGTTGAACCGTTTTGTTCGATAAATATCCGTCCATCACCGCCAAATCAAACCCCAGGGGCTCGATATCCCGCACAAATGTTGCATAACGGTTGATTAACATCGGTTTTCTAAAATAGATCGCTTCCAAAAAGGCATTCCCAAATCCTTCATAAAGGCTCGGATAGGTGATTAAATCCGCAAAGGGGTAAATATCCCAGAGCGAAAACTTTGATCGATATTTCCCATTGTTGGCCCACGGGCTAGCTACCCTTGTTGTGACCAGCCGCAGGTCGACTTTGCGCTCGCAGGCATAGGTTTTCAACCATTTCGCATATTCAAAGCCTTCATCCCCTGCTTCATGCGAGATAACCAGTTTGTTGCGGGTGTCGTTAAGTTTTTTGACGAGTTCAACGGCATATTCAATCCCTTTGCGCTTAATGATCCGCGTCGGCTGTAAGATCAGGCGGTCTTTGACACCCAGCCCGATGGATTCGCGAAACGCATGGAAGCCTTTTGGGTCAAACACAGGCGGATTTTTGAAATCGAGCACATTCGGAATAATGACCGATGAAATCCCGGTACGCAGGGCCAGCTGCTCCTGGGCCTCGGAGTTGATGACGACATGCTTGATGTGTGGCAAATTGGGAGGGAAGGCCATTCGTAAATAATCGCTAGCGCCACACACCGCAAAGCGAACCCTTTCCCAGAAAAAATCGTGGTGGTGCGCAATCGTCGCAATCTGAGTTTCCGCAATCGTCTCCGTAATAGCAAGGCCGAGCGGAATGTGCATGGGGATTGAAAGGACATTTTCGACGATCAGGAGATCGATCTGGAAGGCCTTAATAAATTCATGCAGCCGCCGCTTTAACAGAGATCTTAGGGCATGAATTTCCTGTGTAACTGAAGGACTGCGCCCTTTTTGGCCCATGACGCGGGACGTAATCCACTTGATTTTTTCATATTGGAAATGGGCCTCGGGCACCAGATAGCTCTTCTCCCCCTCCCGATCCAGATCGCCTGCAAACCAAAAACAGGCAAATCCATTTCTTTCAAGAAATTCGGCCCACTTACTCGATTCTAATGTAACGCCATCCGTACCTGCAAATCGTGTCGAGACAAATCCGATGTTTTTCATCTTTCACAGCAATCCTAATCAGCGAGGGTTCGTTAAGCGATCCGGCCTTAATACCACGGTGTGGGTCATTTGCTCAGCGCGTAATGACGGTTTTATTTCAATCATTTTTTGCCCTCTATTACAATATATTGGTATATGTCAAACAAAAAATTCAATATATAGTATAAAAAACAATCATTTGATCAATTTTAGCTTTTGTATATAAAAAGGTAATGCTTTTGACACAACGTGAGTGTTATTTCAATCTGAAATCTAAAATTCTTTTAGGGCAGCGTACATGCTGGTTTTTGTGGGCAGCCTGTGCTAAAAACGCAGGCGATCTTCAATCCGGTGGTGCCAAAAGGAGGCAAAGCTTGATGACCCATAATATCTGGGGCAAACATTACACAGTTCGATCCTATGAAATTGATCCCGGAGGCTGTCTGTCAATCTTATCGATATTTAATCTATTACAAGACGCCGCCAGCAATCATGCCTATAATCTTGGCGTCTCCATTCAGCACCTGCGGGAGGAAAGTTTCACCTGGGTGCTTTCCCGCATGAATATAAAGATATTCTCGTATCCGCAGTGGAAAGATCAAATAACCATTCAAACCTGGCCTTCAGGAGGGAAGGGACTTTTTGCTTTTCGCGATTTTAAACTTCTAAACAGGCACAGACAGCCTGTTGCTTCGGCTGTCAGCGCATGGCTGATTCTCGATCTCAGCACGCGCCGTGCGGTCCGCATAACCCCTTTCCTCAATAGGCTAAAGCCCGTCGATCTGGAGCCGGTCTTATCCGCTAAGCTCCTCAAGATCCCCTCGGTTAACAACCACGATTATATGGATCGATTTCAGGTGCGCTATCGAGATTTGGATCTGAACGATCACGTCAACAACGTAAGCTTTATCGGGTGGGCACTTGAGTCGATTCCGCTTCAATTCCGCAGCCAACATGCATTATCGGAGTTTAAGATCAATTTTCTGGGAGAGGGGTTTTGGGGGAATCATATTGTTGGGAAATGCAAACAGATTGAAGCAAGTGGCAATCAAAATTTATTTTTTCATTCGCTGTTTCAGGAAGAAAACAGAACCGAGCTTTTCCGGGCTCATTCCAGATGGCACCCTTTCACTTGATAAATACCACCTTTCCGCTGGTTGCTTGCGCTGCCACCGAAAAATGAGGCATGCAATTGTCCAGCTTTCGATCCACCGCCCTCAAAGCGTGTTGAGGGGTGTTATTTATCTCGCTCAGATGGGCCAGAATGACGTGTTTAAGATTGCTGTGCCCGACTTCGTTTAGAAGCCTTTGTGAATCCTCATTTGAAAGATGACCGGTTCGGCTTTTGATACGTTGTTTTAGCTCCCAGGGATAAGGCCCGGCAGCCAGCATTGCTGGGTCGTGATTGGCTTCGATGATCAACAAATCGCAGCGTTTGAGATGTTCTTTTACGACGGCGGTTCCGATACCGAGGTCGGTGGCAACTCCGATTTTTCGCTCTGCGTGGGTGATCGTGAATCCGGCCGGGTCGACCGCATCGTGTGAGATAGAAAACGGGTGTACGACCAGAGATTCAATAATAAAAGACAAGCCGCACTCAAAAAATCGCAGGTCCTTTATTCGGCCTAGTTGACTGGCGGCCGCCTTTGATGTTTTTGGTGTAATGTATACCGGCAGATCAAAACGGCGTGAAAGGACGCCCACCGCCTGAATGTGATCGGCATGCTCGTGGGACACGAAAATGGCATCGAGCATTTTAGGGTTTAGATTCTTTGATCTTAACCGGCGTTCAATTTCAATCCCGGAAAGCCCGGCATCAATGAGGATCGAAGTTTCACCGTTGGAAACAAATACGGAATTTCCTTTGCTGCCGCTGGCAAGGACGCATACCGCCAGGCGGTAGCCAATTCCTTGAGCTATTTTTCTCATTCATATCCCTGTGTGTCCGAAACCTCCCTTGTTGCGGTTGGTTTCATCCAATTCTGTGACAATTTTCAATCTGACTTTGCAAACTCGGTTAAACACCATCTGAGCGATCCGATCTTTACGATGGAACGTAAACGCTTCCTGTCCGAGGTTAATCACGGCAATTTTAACCTCACCACGATAATCGGCATCAATGGTCCCTGGGGAATTAATCAAGCCGATACCGTGTCTTACCGCCAGTCCGCTGCGGGGACGTATTTGGGCTTCAAACCCTTCGGGCAGGGCTATGGCAAAACCGGTCGGTATCAGGAAGATATCTTGGGGGTGTAACTTGAGATCATTTTCGATGGCGGCAAATATATCCATTCCCGCCGAATTCGGTGTCATGTAGCAAGGCAGGGGGATGTCGGCATCCTGTTCGGGCCTTAAGCGGAGAAATTTTATCGTCGGAAACTCGCCTTTTTGCTTCAAATTAAGGAAAACCCGGTTCGTGTTTTGAAACTACGCTTGATTATAAAATTAAAATGTCTTCAAATTGGTTATCTTTGGAAACCGGTCCTAGGAGGGTCAATGTCAATTGATCAGGCTGAAATAATGATGCCGCCAAATTCAAAATATCTTCTTCGGAGACCGATTCGATTTTCTCCACCACCTTTTTGAGGGGAATCTGTTTCTGGAAATGGATCTCATTCTGCGCCAGCCGGACCATCTGGTTATCGACACTTTCAGAAGCCAGCATCAGGCTCCCTTTTGTAAACTCTTTGGCATCGCTTAATTCACCGGCGTCAACTCGCACCTCTTTTTGCCTGCGCATTTCTTTCAATATCAAATCGATGGTTTCGATGATATTGCCTGGATCTATTCCGGCATAAACACCAAACATACCCGTATCAAAAAGAGAGGTCACAAAGGTGTATACCGAATACGCCAGCCCTCTGCGTTCGCGTATCTCCTGAAAAAGCCGTGAACTCATATTACCGCCCAGAATCGTGTTCAGAAGTGAAAAGGCATACCGCTGGGGCTCTATGATAGACAAACCCTTTGTCCCTATACAAAGGTGTACCTGTTCCAAATCACGATAATGAATATTGACGAGCGATCGGCCAACCGGGGCTTCTCGATCCGGAAATCCGTCGCCGGGTTTGATCTCCGCAAAGGTCGCTGCAATCAAGTCGACAATCTGTTCATGCTCAAGGTTGCCTGCCGCCGAAACAACAATCCGTTCGGGCTGATAAAGACGCTGAAAAAAATCTAAAAGTGCCTTGGGCTTAAAATGGTTAATATTTTTGCGTGTACCGAGAATCGACCTTCCTAAAGGATGGTCGCCCCAAAAGGCATTTCCGGATAAAATATGAATATATTCTTCAGGGGCATCTTCCACCATTCCGATCTCCTGCAGAATCACCATCCGCTCACGCTCAATCTCATCGGCGTGAAACACCGAGTTTAAAAAAATATCGGACAGAATATCGACCATTTTCTCCAGATGCGTGTCCATCACCTTGGCATGGTAGCAAGTGCTCTCCATGCTGGTGAAGGCATTGGTGTGCCCCCCGATTGCATCAAATTCTTTGGCAATCTCAAAAGCGGTCCTTTTTTGAGTCCCCTTGAAAATCATATGTTCAATAAAATGGGAGGTGCCGCTTTCGGCCGCTGTTTCATCGCGAGCGCCGACATTAACCCATACGCCCAGGGTTACGCTCCGGACATAGGGCATTTTTTTGGTGAGGATCCGGATGCCATTCTTGAGGATGGTTTTCTTGATGGTATTGCTCATTTTTGGGCTAGTCTTGATGATTTTCCAAGGTGGCTTTATGACTCAATCGGATTTTTCCGTCACGACCGACTTCAAGAACCTTAACCTTGATTATATCGCCTTCCTTGACAACATCCGAGACCTTTCGAACACGATGCTGGGCAAGTTGTGAAATATGGACCAGCCCATCGGTACCAGGTAGAATTTGAACGAATGCTCCGAAATCCATGATTTTTACGACCGTCCCTTCATAGATTTTCCCGACCTCCGGCTCAGCCGTGATATCACCGATAAGCCTGATCGCCGTTTCCATTTCTTCCAACGAAAAGGCTGAGATCTTAACCTGGCCGTCATCATCGACCTCAATGCGGGTATTCGATTCACTCTGTATGGCGCGAATGTTTTTTCCACCGGGCCCGATAATATCTCTGATTTTGTCCGGTGAAATTTTAATTACCGATATCTGAGGGGCATAAGGTGAAAGCTCTTGGCGGGGACGTTCCAACACCTGGAGCATTTTATCGAGAATATGGAGCCGGCCCTCGCGCGCCTGTTCCAGGGCGCGTTGCATGATATCTCGGGAAAGCTCATGAATTTTGATGTCCATTTGAAGTGCGGTGATTCCGTCCCGGGTGCCGGCGACTTTAAAATCCATATCTCCGGTATGGTCTTCATCACCCAGAATATCCGACAAGATTACGATTTGCTCCGCTTCTTTAATCAGGCCCATGGCAATACCTGATACCGGTTCCTTTATAGGCACACCGCCATCCATAAGGGCCAGAACGCCCGCACATACGGTTCCCATGGAAGAGGATCCGTTTGATTCGAGAACTTCGGAAACCAACCGGATGGTGTAATCGAACTCCTCTTTGGGCGGAAGGATTTTCTCAAGTGCGCGCGTGGACAACCCGCCGTGGCCGACATCTCTGCGGCTCGGTCCGAGCATACGCTTGACTTCGCCCACCGAAAAGGGGGGGAAATTATAATGCAGCATAAACGGTCTGAACTCACTTCCGCCAAGTGTCTCAACCCGCTGTTCATCCAAACCGGATCCCAATGTCAAAACGCCCAGAACCTGTGTTTCGCCTCGGGTGAAAAGTCCACTTCCGTGAGGTCGCGGCAGGATACCGACCTCGCAGGTAATCGGCCGGATTTCATCAAATTTGCGGTTATCGATACGACGCCCCTCTTTGAGAATAAGGTTGCGGGCAATGGTTTTATGTAGATCCTTGAAGATTTCTTTGATCTCATCTTTGCGATCATCATCTTCGGCGATAATGGCGTCAAGAATCTCAGATTTGACCTTATGCAGGGCTTTGTTGCGTTCAATTTTTTCAGGAATCTGGAGAACTTCGTAAATCGGTGTCGCCGCCGCCGTTTCAATCTGTTTGACCAGTTCGGCATCTTTTTGGGGCGGCACAAAGGGCCGCTTTTCCTTTCCAACCATGCTTTTCAGTTTCTCTTGTAATTCAACGATCGGCTGGATCTCTTGATGTCCGAAAAAAATGGCTTCCAACATCTCTGCTTCCGCGACGATATCGGCGCCTCCCTCCACCATCACAACTCCCGTTTTCGATCCGGCCACAATGATATTGAGATCACTATCTTCCCATTCACTGATTGCGGGGTTGATCACCAGCTTTCCATCGACACGACCCACACGAACGCAGCCGATGGGACCCGCAAAGGGGATATCTGAAATTTCAAGGGCGGTCGAAGCCCCAATCATGGCCAGCGTATCGGGATCGTTTTCCTGATCCATCGACAGAACCGTGGCGATGACCTGGGTTTCATTGCGGTAATTTTTGGGGAACAGGGGCCGGATCGGTCTGTCGATTAGCCGTGCCGTCAGGGTTTCTTTTTCACTGGGCCGACCGACCTCACGTCTGAAATAATTCCCCGGTATCCGGCCCGCGGCGTAAATTTTTTCCTGGTATTCCACGGTTAAGGGCAAAAAATCCATTTTGCGTTCTTCATCGGCGGACACGACATTTACCATGACAATCGTTTCGCCATATTGGATCACGACCGAACCGGATGCCTGTTTGGCAACCTTGCCGCTTTGAATACTTAAGGTTTTTCCCCCCAGTTCCGTTTTTAACATGATTTCCATTTTCTTAAATTCCTCCTATGCACTCATTTCCTATTTTTCTCCTATGCACACACGCTGTCGGCCAGATGTCGTGTGCCTGGCTCTATAATCTATCTTCTTAAGCCCAGGATTTCAATGATATGGCGATAACGTTTGACATCTTTGCCTTTGACATAATTCAACAACCGTCGGCGCCTGCCGACCAGCATCAAAAGACCTCTGCGGGAATGATGATCCTTTTTATGTGCTTTGAGATGTTCGGTAAGATATTGAATCCGATGGGTCAGCAGCCCGACCTGGACCTCGGGTGAGCCGGTATCCGTTTCATGTAATTTAAACTGTTCAATAAGCTCTTTTTTCTTTTCTGTTGTGAAAGCCACTTCCTTTTGCCTCCTCGCTTTTAATTATGGTTTGGAAATGAACAGCAATAGCTGAATCTCTCTTTTTTAGGGCTATATTTAACGACGGCCAACAGATCATTCTGCGGCGTGACCACTTTGATGAACCCGTTGATCCGATTCTCTTCAATTTGACTGCGGTCCCAATTCAAGTCGGACTTTTGCAAGAGCCTGCCATGCCGGACCTTGCTTGTCACGACGTGATCGGCAACATATCGGGGTATCTGTTTCAAGGCATCAGCCATTTTAATGATTCGATCCGACAATCGCCCGTTAAGGGCCAACTCTTCAATCAACGGCAAGGTGAGTGCTTCATGAATACCAAACCCGCTGCTTTCAATCCGCTTCAAATCTTTCAAGTGCCCCCCGCATCCCAAGTTGTCCCCGATGTTGTCACAAAGGGTTCTGATGTAGGTTCCGGCGGAACACTCAACAGCAAATCGGATCTCCGGCAGCGCCACCTCAAGAATTTTTATTTCTGAAATAAAAATGCGCCTGGCCGGCTTTTGGACCGGTACTCCTCGGCGAGCCAATTTATAGAGTGAAACCCCATGGTGTTTTAAGGCCGAATACACCGGTGGTATTTGCTTTTGAGCGCCTTTAAATTGTTTAAATGCCGCTTCGATTGCCATTTGAGAACACTTTGTCCCATCTGCCGTGGCAATAATCTTACCGGTTGCATCCTGGGTATCGGTTTTAACACCCAGATACAAAACGGCCTCATATTTTTTAGTACCGTGCAAAAAAAATCTTGCCAGGCGTGTTGCGCGGTTTACGCAGCAAACCAATACACCGGTGGCGGCCGGGTCCAGCGTACCGGCGTGCCCGATTTTTTGAGCCTTTAAAAGCGTCTTTAATATGGTAACAACTTTGGCAGAGGTCATATCCCGAGGCTTATCGACAACGATAACGCCGCTCTCTTCATACTGCATCTGTGTTGTGGTTCAAATCCTTTCCGCCAGCTTGATGAGTTTCGATTTTAAATCTGAAAGCGAGGATTCAATGCTGAATCCGGCCGCACTGACATGCCCGCCCCCGCCAAATGCACTTGCGATTTCAGCCACATCGACATCGCCGTCCGAACGAAGACTCACATGGAACTGTTTGGGCTGATTCGGTTTTCCGGCACCATTTTCAAGCTCGTGCATAAGAGCTGCTACTTTTATATCTTCGATTCCGCGGGCATAATTGATGAGGCCGTCAACGTCTTCGGGCTGGGTTCCGGATTCATTCATCATTTCGCGTGTCACCGCCATTAGCGACAGTTTGCCATTTTTCGATATTTCGATCGTATCGAGGGCTAAGTTCAGGAGCTTTATGCGACCCAGCGAATAAGTTCCATATACATGCTGGGCGATTTCAAAGGGATCCACACCCGCCTCCACCATCTCCATACAAATCGTAAATGCCGATTTGTTTGTATTTGAAAACCGAAAAGAACCCGTATCGGTCAAAATTCCGGTATACAACGCCGTGGCAATGGACCGGTCGATTGAAATCTCCATCTGTTTGATCAGATAGTAGATAATTTCGGCCGTGGCACAGGCCTCCGTATCAATGATCTGCAGATCTCCGAACTGTGTATTGGTGATGTGGTGATCGATGTTGATAATGACCGGTATTCGGCTTGCCTGTGAACTGACGTTTCCAATCCGGCTGAAGTCACCGCAATCCAGGATAATCGCGGCATCATAAATACCGATATCGTCGATATGATGCTGTACGCGATCAACAGACGCTAAATACCGATAAACAGCCGGGATGGGACTCTCGTTGTAAAGGGTCACTTCTCTATTCAAGCGCGTCAACGCAAGCCCCAGGGCGATCGTGGATCCGATGGCATCCCCATCCGGATTGGCATGGGATGCAATAAGAACATGATCACTCTTCGTTAATCTTTGTATTATCCGATCCATCACTGTCTTTGATTATTTTAAAAACATCATCCATATGCATCGCATAGTCAAATGTCTCATCATAATAGAATTTGATTTCCGGCATATAGCGTAAGCCAAGCTGCTGTGCCAGGAACCGTTTGACATATCCCCGTGCACTTTCGAAACCTTCCTTGGCGGCATCTCGATTTTCTCTATCACCTGAAATCGAATAATATATTCTGGCCGACCTTAAATCGGAAGACATTTTAACAGCCGTAACGGTCGCCATCTTTAGCCGGGGGTCCCTCACTTTTTTCATCAGTATATCTGAAAGCGCTTTCTGGATCTGTCCCCCGACCCTTCGCGAACGGGCATATGGCTTCATATCGTGATGATCTCCATATCCGTATCGATGACTTCGGCCAATCCCAGCGCATCGGTCAGATTAAAAATTTTGTCTATCTTGGAATTTATCACCGTTCTGTCGTTCCCCACAAGCGCAAAGCCGATCTCCGCTCTTTGATGGATATCGTTTGATCCGACTTCCGCCACCGAGACATTAAAATTGTTACGAATGCGCTGAATGATGGCTTTGACCACTTTGCGTTTGCCTTTCAAAGAACGGCAATCGTGCAATCTTAACTGGATGTTTCCAAGACCCACAACCATAATGTTTTGCCATTTGAGACCTTTGCAAAACACCTCCTTTTGCCCAATTTCGGCGTCAGACTCAAATTTTAATCCTCAAAATACCCAATGTATTCCTGCGGTTAAAATTCTCCTCTTCCTTGAACTTGAACAAAATTAGACGTTTTTCAAAGGTCTCAATTTGTCAATGAATCGCTATTCCCTACTTTATTTCGGGCTTAATCTCCTCGATATAGTAGCACTCGATCGTGTCACCAATTTTAATGTCATTGTAGTTTTCAATACCAACCCCGCATTCATAACCGCTGACAACTTCCTTGGCATCATCTTTGAATCGCCGCAGAGACGCAATCTTACCGTCGTAGATCACCACCCCATCACGGATCAAACGCCCATGCTGTCCCCGTTCCAACCGTCCGTCCGACACATAACAGCCGGCGATGGTCCCAATTCTGGGAATATGAAATGTATCCCGAACTTCAGCCATCCCCAATATGCGTTCCTCAAAAGTCGAAGACATCATTCCGACAATAGCGTCTTTAACGTCTTTGATGACATCATAGATAACACTATAAAAATGCATTTCAACTTGTTCTTCAGCCGCCAGCGCGACGAATTTAGCACCGGGTCGAACGTTAAATCCGACAATAATGGCATTGGAAACGGACGCCAGTGAAATGTCCGATTCAGTGATCGCACCCGTGCCCGATTGAATGACGTTAATTTTTACTTCTTCATTGGATAATTTACTCAGAGAATCTCGCAACGCTTCGATGGATCCGTTTACATCGGCTTTGATAATCAGATTCAGATCTTTCACTTCCCCTTCCTGAATCTGTTCGTACAGGTTTTCAAGACTCACTCGGCTGCCGCGCGCCAGTTCCTTGGAGCGGTGTTTCTGAATGCGATGGCTGCTGACCTGTTTGGCATCTTTTTCATCCGCCAGTGCGATAAATTCGTCCCCGGCCATCGGCACACCGGAAAGCCCGTCGAGCTCTACGGGTATCGAGGGGCCTGCCGTTGTTAAGTGTTGCCCCCTGTCATTCAAAAGCGCCCGGACCTTGCCATAATGGATTCCGCAGACAACGGAATCGCCTGCTTTTAGCATTCCTTCCTTTACAAGGACAGTTGCCACGGGTCCTCGTCCTGAATCGAGTTGCGCCTCGACCACATAACCTTGGGCCAATTTATCCGCATTGGCCCTGAGTTCAAGAAGCTCTGCCTGCAGAATTATCATTTCCAGGAGATCATCGATCCCCTGCCCCATTTTTGCGGAAACCTGTATAAAAATCGTGTCACCACCCCACTCTTCGGGCGTAAGATTTTCTTCGGCTAACTCACGCATAACGCGGTCCGGATCGGCATTGTCCTTGTCGATTTTGTTAACCGCTACAATAATCGGAACATCTGCTGCCCGCGAATGATTGATGGCTTCAATTGTTTGCGGCATGACCCCATCATCGGCAGCCACTACCAATACGACGATATCGGTCACTTTGGCGCCGCGTGCGCGCATGGCCGTGAATGCTTCGTGTCCGGGCGTATCTAAAAAGACGATTTGTCCTTTGCCCGTACTGACGTGATAGGCGCCGATATGCTGAGTGATTCCGCCCGCTTCCATCTCGGTGATACGGGTCTCTCGAATCTTATCCAAAAGGGAGGTTTTGCCGTGGTCCACGTGCCCCATGATCGTAACCACCGGCGGCCTTGGGGTCAACTTGCCGGGATCATCCTGTTCCAGTTTTAATACCGTTTCTTCTTCAAACGAGGCTTTCTCCAGTTCATAATCAAACTCGGCTGCGACCAGCACGGCGGTATCAAAATCGACCGCCTGATTAACGGTGGCCATAACACCAAGACCCATTAGCTTGCCAATGATCTCATTGGCCTTTATCCCCATCCGTTTGGCCAGGTCGGACAAGATAATCGTCTCATCAATCTTAATTCGGCGTTTGATCGCTTTGGGGATCGTAATAACCGGTTTCAGGCCTTTTTCCACCTTGACCTTGGGGGGTTTGCGTCCTTTGCGGCCCTTGCGATACCCGGGGGCATAAAGATCTGCGCCTTCCACCACGGCTTTCTTTTTAAAAGAAATTTTCTTTTTGAAAAACTTCCTATCCGGAATTTCCTCTCCAACGCTTTTCTTGCGCTTTTTTCCCTTTTTCTCCTTCTCCGGTAGGATAGTCGGAGGGGCTTTCTCTATTTTAGGCGGGAGGGCTTCTTTTACTTTTTCTTTAGGCTTGGGCTCCGCCGCTTTCTTGCGCGCAGGTTTGGCCACCTTTGGGACCACCGGCATCTGGATAATCTTGGCCGGGGTCTCTTTTTTGACTCGCTTGACTTTCTTGGCCGGTTCAGGTTTCTTTAATATTTTAGCCGTCTTGGGCTTAACCGGTTCTTCTTCAGGTGCCTCGACCTTCGTTTCTTCCGCTTCGACGCCGGCTTCGGCATCCTTTGTCTCTGCTTCCGGGGGCTCTGCTGCAGCCGGCACGTCTTCGGCAGATTCTTCTTTGATATCTTGGGACTTCTCTTCGGCTCCAGCCTCAGAGACTTCGGATGGGGTCACAACCTCTTCCACCGACAACTCTTTCTTAACAACCTTGCGTCTTCTTCGAATAATGTTCGGTCTGATACGTGTTTCGACGAGTTCTTCCGTTTGCGTGCCCAAAATACTCCCTTTAACGCGATCGACGGCTTCATCATCCAAAGAACTCATATGGCTCTTTACCTCAAGGCCCAGCTCCGTAATTTTCTCGATGAGCTCTTTGTTTTCCATATTCAGATTCCTGGCAAGCTCATAGAGTCTGATCTTAGCCATTAATCCTCCTTAAAATTTAGTCAATATTAATGCGGCTTCGACGCTTGCTTCAACCGTTTAAACGGTTTCATTGAACAATGCGAATCAAGACCGGATCATGCTCATGTTTCACTCGATTGTTGATCTTCCCCCGAAACATTCTCATCCGAGACATTTTCCTGGTCATCACTTGCCGTGGGTCCTTGAGAATCAGTTTCGATTGACTCAGCATCATTCTCAACGGCCATTTCTTGCTCTGTTGCTTCTTCTAAATCCATATACGCTTCAACTGCTCTTTGGGCAGTATCAATCAATTTACGGGCTTTTTCCTCGCCAATTCCCCTGATCTGAATCAGGTCTTCCGCGGAAGCTCTACTGAGTTCTCCGGATGAATAGAAACCTTTCTCATACAGGGCGTCAGCCATACTGATACCCACCCCCGGCAAAGCAATAAGAGAATCATAACCATCTTGCATCGACTTGCTGTAACGCGTCTCGCTGGTAACCTCAAGATGCCAGCCCGTTAATCTGGATGCCAAGCGAACATTCTGACCCTTTTTCCCGATGGCTACCGAAAGGAATTCATCCGGTACAATGACTTCCATCGATCGATTTTCCTCATCGATGATGACCCGCGATATTTCTGCCGGCGCCAGGGCATTGCAGACATATTTTGCTGAATCCGCATGCCATGAAATAATATCGATTTTTTCCCCTCTGAGCTCTTGCACCACGTTTTGGACCCGACTCCCCTTCATCCCTACACACGCACCCACCGGATCGATATCGGCATCATTTGATGCGACGGCAAACTTTGCGCGGCTGCCGGGCTCACGCGAGGCACCCATTATGCTTACGATACCTTCACTGATTTCAGGGACTTCGGTTTTAAAAAGATTGATCAGGAAATTGGGATGCGTCCGCGATAAAATAACCTGGGGCCCCCGCGACTCCAATTGCACATCTAAGATCAATCCCCGCAGCCGGTCCCCGCGTTTATACCCCTCGCGAGGAACCTGTTCCTTGATGGTAAGAATGGCCTCGGTATGGCCCACATTGACAATAATATCACCGCGATCAATCCGTTGTACAATCCCGTTAATGACTTCACCCTTACGGTTGACAAATCCGGCGTATACGGCTTTCCTTTCGGCGTCTTTCATTTTCTGGATGATCACCTGTTTGGCCGATTGTGCCGCGATTCGCCCAAAAGTAGATGTATCCATTTTGGTACCGAGGCTGTCACCGACTTCACACTCCGGATCGAGCTTACGTCCTTCTTTTAATGAAATTTGAACATCAGGTTCGGTAATGGTCTCCGCCACTTCTTTGAACTGAAAAACCTCAATTTCCCCGGTTTCCTCATTATATTGAACTTCAGTGTCAATCTTGTTGCCGAATTTTTTGCGGGCCGCCGACCGAAGCGCCTCCTCCAAAGCCGTGATGAGAACCTCGCGGTCAATCCCTTTATCTCGACTAACCTGATCTACGACTCGTTTGATTTCTGCGATAAACATTCGTTTTCTCCATTAAAGTTAATGAGCCGTGCTCGCGTGATCTTTTCATAGGGAATAGCGATGCTCCGTTCGGCGTTCTGCAATTTCACCATTCCATCAGATATCCCGGAGAGGATACCTCGAAAATTTCTTTGCCCGCGGATCGGTTCACAGATCCTGATTTTGGCCAATTCACCCTTGAACCTTTCGAAATCAGCCGCTTTTCCCAAGGGGCGGTCCGATCCGGGAGATGAAACCTCGAGATTGTAGGACCAATCGTGCTCCAGACGAACATCCAGGATATCGCTCAACTGGCGATTAACCCATACACAATCATCCAGGGTTACCCCGCCCTGTTTGTCGATATAGGCCCGCAGGGTTCTTCCGCCCGGCTCCCGCTGATATTCAATGTGAACCAATTCTAAACCTTCATCCTCACATAACGATTCGACAATCTTTTTTGCCTTCTGAAAAACCTTCTGTATATCCGCTTCGGTCGCTGGAGCACCCCGTTGTAGCGGGGTGGCCCGTCCTTTATTTGTCTGGCGCATTTTGGTTTTACGCATAGGCACTGCTTTAATTCGGCAAACTTCCCAATCACTCAACTTTGGTCTATTGCTAAAAATAAAAAACGGGCTCAAGCCCGCTTCCCATCACAAAGGTAGATCTTTTTGTCGGTTGAAAGATTAACTGGTCATGCCTAAAACCTTAACGCCAAAAGTAAATCCCTAAAAGCAATGAAAAGCTCCACCTTTAAGTAACCTGGAAAAGGCTTACTTGTTTTGGAGCGGGCAACGAGATTCGAACTCGCGACACCAAGCTTGGGAAGCTTGTACTCTACCAACTGAGCTATGCCCGCTAACCGGGAATAGTAGTATGACACAAAAACAAGCTTGTCAATGTTTTTCAGTCGTCTTAAATGACCACAATCGCCCGGGAATTAGGCCAAAAGGTCTCTAATTTTTTCGAGCTCCGATCGGATTTCCTTGAGCGTGGGTGGGCCGGATTTTTTGCCGCCTGCTTGGAATCTGGAAAAAAGGTGCTGTTTGGCACCCTTTATCGTATATTTTTTATCATACAGTAAGTGCTTGACTTTTAAAATCAATTCCACATCGCGTTTGCGGTATAACCTTTGCCCGGAACGTGTTCGTTTGGGTTTTATACGGCCAAATTCTGTTTCCCAAAACCTCAGTACATATGTCGGAACTTTTGCAATTTCAGCTACTTCTCCAATTTTAAAATAGAGTTTGTCGGGCAAATCGACACGATCGGAAGCTTTTGTTTTCATATGGGCCCGTTAAAATCCATTAGGGGAGTGTTGCATTAAATTGTGCTATCAGCCGGTTCGTTATGATTTCATGCAGCTTATGAATATCGTTATCGATCAGGGTTTTTTCCTGCGATCGGTAGGTGATTCGAAACGAAATGCTTTTCTGGCCTGCGGGGATAGGGCTCCCTTCATACACATCGAATAAGTGAATCTCCTCCACCAGTGCTTCTTTAAAATTCATAACCTGCTCCAGCACCATTTGGGATTCGATCCCCCGATCAATAATGAGGGTGCTATCCCTGAAAATAGCCGGGAATTTCGGCAACGGTCGGCGATATTGGGGACCTGTCAAGAGGGCCTGCAACGGTTCCAATTCGAGTTCGAAAATATAGGCCCTTTTTTTCAGATCATAATTCGCCAATACCTGTGGATCCACCTCGCTGACGCGGCCCAGCAGCTTGCCATTTTGCGAAATTTCGGCCGCAAACCCGGATCTGGCGTAATCGCAATCCAAAAAAGGCATCTGTGTAAAGCGATACCCTTCGATCTTTAAGGAACTCAACATGGCTTCGACCACGCCTTTGATATCATAAAAATCGGCCGCAATTTCCTCTTTATGCCAAGAGCCGACGTTGCGGGATCCGCTCCACAGGCCGGCTAAGACCTCGCTTTCTTTGGGAAGCCGGTCTTGACCACGGTCAATAAAGATTTTACCAATTTCAAATAATTTAATATTTTTAATCTGCTGCGACAGGTTGTAATCCAAGGTGGACAACAAACCGGGTATCAAAGAAGTTCGCATGACGGCCTGATCTTCAACCAATGGATTTAATATATGGACTCGGTTTCGTCGTGGATCATCGGATCTAAACCGGAGACGATCACATGATTGCTTGTGAATAAAACTGTAGGTAATCACTTCTGTAAAACCGAAACCGGTCATCAGTTGTTTCAACTCATTTCTAAATGCAAGTTCTTTCAGAAATGGCCGCCCCTCGGCCGGAAACATCGGAAATGTCGTGGGGATGTTGTTGTAGCCCGCCAGCCGGGCCACCTCTTCCATTAAATCCTCCGGACGTGAAACATCGACTCGAAAAGAGGGTGGCGCCACAGAAAGCGTGTCCGGTTCCTTCTCGTTTTCAACCCTAAATTCAATCGATTTCAAAAGATCGGCCACCTGCACGCGGTTCAGGTCGGTTCCCAAAAGACGATTGGTTCGCGCAACGCTCAAGGTGAGTGCTTTTGTTTCTTGAGGCCGGGGGTGTTCATCCACGACACCACCGATCAACCTACCCCCACTCATCTCGAGCATGAGCTGGGCCGCGCGGTTTAGTGCCGTGACAGTCCCCTCGGGATCCACACCGCGTTCAAAACGGAAGGAGGCTTCGGTGCTCAAACCTAATTTTTTAGAAGTCCGGCGAATGCTGACCGGGCTGAAGTAGGCGCTTTCAATCAGAACGCGCGATGTATCGTCTTCGATTTCGGAGTTTAAACCACCCATGACCCCGCCGATGGCTACCGGTTTTTTACCATCGCAGATCATAAGCATCTCGGGCGTTAAGGGACGCTCCTTTTGGTCAAGCGTTGTAAAGCTTTCCCCTTGCGTCGCGGTGCGGACAACAATCCTGTTTTCTTCCAACCGATCAAAATCAAATGCATGTAACGGTTGCCCGAGTTCCATCAAAACAAAGTTTGTGATATCGACAATATTGTTGATCGGGCGCAAGCCCACTGACAGCAGTCGGTCTTGAAGCCAAAAAGGCGATGGTCGCACTTTTATCCCCTCCAGCAAACGGGCTGCATACCGGGGGCAGTGGTCCGGTGCCTCGATGCGTACCGAGGTCATTTGGACGATTTTATTGTCCGGGTCATCGAGTGTTAGCGGTGGATATGTGAAAGGCGTTTTTTGAATCGCCGCTATTTCCCGTGCAATACCCAGAATGCTCAAGCAATCGGGTCGATTCGGAGTGAGGTCGATTTCTATTACCGGATCGGAAAGCTGAAGGGCAACATCGAGACGGGCTCCCACCGTTAGATTGTCGTCCAGCAGCAGAATACCGCTTGCATCTATGCCCAAGCCTAGTTCAGCTTCACTGCAGAGCATCCCGTCTGATGCCTGCCCGCGAATGATCCCTTTTTCCAGAAGCGCGCCGTCGGGGAAAAGAGTCCCCGGTAGGGCCAGTGGGGCCAGCATCCCTTCTTTTGCATTGGGCGCCCCACACACAACAGATAACTGACGCTTACCGATATCCACCTTGCAAATCTTAAGGTGCTCCGCATTGGGATGTTGGTTGACGCTTCGAATCCGGCCGACACGTACGCTATTCAAATAGGAAAATCGATTCGAAACGGAACTCACCTCTAGACCGATCATAGTCAGCGTTTCGGCCAATTCGTCGACATCCATCCGGACGGTCGCATAATCCTGAAGCCAACTCAGACTGAATTTCATACCCTATCTACCGTATTGCCGTGGCGGCTTTTTTGTTTTAGTTAATGTTGTCCTAAAATTGAGACAGAAATCTCAGATCATTCTCGAAAAATTTGCGAATATCATCGATGCCGTATTTTAACATGGCAATCCGCTCGATGCCCATCCCAAAAGCAAACCCCGTATAACGCTCCGCGTCGTACCCCACATTCTCATAAAGCGCCGGGTGTACCATTCCGGAACCCAGGATTTCAAGCCATCCGGATTGGGAACAGACGCGGCATCCTTTCCCACGGCACATGACGCAGAGGATGTCAACCTCGGCACTCGGTTCGGTAAACGGAAAAAAGCTGGGCCGAAATCGAAGACTGGTTTGCGGATCAAACATTTGATGCACAAATGTCGTCAGGGTTCCTTTTAAATCACCAAAGGAAACATTCTCGTCAACAAGAAGTCCCTCAACCTGATGAAACATCGGAGTATGCGTCAGATCCGAATCGCAACGATACGCTTTACCGGGCACAACGATTCTGACGGGGGGTGTTTGTTTCTCCATTGTTCGAATTTGAAGCGGAGAGGTATGCGTTCTTAGTACGATGTTCTCTGAAACAAAAAAGGTATCCTGCATATCCCTGGCAGGGTGGTCTTTGGGAAAGTTCAACGCCGTAAAATTGTAGTAGTCGCTTTCAACCTCTGGTCCTTCGGCAATATCAAACCCCATGCGGGTAAAAATATCGCAGATTTCAGTCGCGATTTGGGTAATGGGATGTAGGGTGCCATTTGGATAGGGCCGTCCGGGTAAAGAAACATCAATGCCGTGATCATCCCGCTTCGCCGCACTCTCCAGTTTTTCTAATGCCGTCTGAAATTCATTTTCAAGTTTCTTCTTGATGGTATTAGCGCGTTTGCCGGCGGCAGGTCTATCTTCGAGAGGAAGCTGCGGAATACGCCTCAAAAATTGGGTGACAACCCCCTTGCGACCGAGGTAGCCGACAGACAGATCTTGGATGGCTTTGGGATCTGAAGCCGTCTTCAACGCCTCCATCGCTTCTTGATAAATTTGATCGATCGATTTCTCCACTGCGTTCACGCCCTGATTGATATTGCCGGTTGCGGTTAGCGCACTTGGTGTGTCAAAACCTGACGACAGCTGGACCTACTTTTTTTAGTTACAGCTGCTGAGCCGCCAGCTTTGCGATCTGTTCAAATCCGGAGGGATCAGATATGGCCAATTCGGCCAGCACCTTACGGTCCAGTTCAACCCCGGCCATTTTTAGCCCATGCATCAGTTTGCTATAAGAAAGATCGTGCAGACGTGCTGCCGCATTAATTCTTGTAATCCAAAGCTTTCGGAAATCACGCTTGCGCGCCCTGCGATCGCGGTATGCGTACATCAGGGCCTTGTCGACCGCATCTGCTGCGGTTCGGAAAAGCTTGCTGCGACCTCCGCGATAACCCTTGGCAAGTTTTAAAACCTTTTTCCGCCGTCGCCTGGCTTTATAACCTCGTTTGACTCTCATTATTTCCCCTATCTCTCGACGATTTATGTGTTACCCATTTGGGAGCATCTGCTTTATGGCTTTTCGGTTGGTTTTATCCACGATATGCGATTTTCGTAATGAACGCTTCCGTTTGGTCGTTTTTTTGGTTAAAATATGATTTGCGTGTGACTTCGAATAAGTCAATTTGCCCGTTCCTGTTTTGCGAAATCGTTTCGCCGCAGCCCGATTTGTTTTTATTTTCGGCATGGTCAATATCTCCTTCTAATCGAAAAAATTTTCATCTCTATTAGTGCGGCAAAGAAGTTCTGCCTTCTGACAGTCCTTGATCGCCATCGTTAAGGAAAATTTTCATTGTAAAATTGGCTCGTTGTTTCGTTTCAAAAATTGATGGCGTGAGTTTTGTTCACCAACCCACGCCACCTTTGAAATCGATTCAGTGTTAACGTAAATCTATTTATATATCAGCCTAAATGATAAAGGTCAACCTAAATTTGCAATTATTTGGGTGACAGAATCATAACGAGTGTGCGCCCTTCGAATTTGGGCTCCTGTTCAATCACGGCCATTTCATCGGTGACTTCCGCAATCTGGCCGAGCAATTCCCTCCCGCGCTGAGCAAGTGTGATCTCACGCCCCCTGAAAATGACCGAAACCTTGACCTTGTCTTTCTTGCCGATAAATCGTTTGATATGGCCGATCTTGACATTCAGGTCATGCTCTCCCGTTTTGGGCCGCAACTTAATTTCCTTGACCTGAAAAGTGCTCTGCTTCTTTTTAGCTTCCTGTTTTTTCTTGGTTTGCTGGTATTTATAACGACCATAGTCCATTATTTTGCAAACCGGAGGATCCGCGTTAGGAGAAACTTCCACAAGATCTAGCCCGAACGCGCTTGCTGACTCTAACGCCTGATCGATCGGTATGACGCCAACCTGCCCCCCTTCTGGATCTATGACTCTTACTTCTTTAGCTCTTATCCCCCTATTGATGTTGATTCCATCAAATCGTCTAGGCTTCCTGGGTCGTTTGGGTATAGCTATCTCTCACCTCCTGTATCTATGGGTTTTACCGATGTGCTAATGCGCACCGCGCATTGCACCCTTTTTCCTCGTGCGCTTCCGTGATAGTTGCACCTTCAATTTGGCAAAGCTTCTCCGCCCCGTTAGCGAGTCTGCCGGGAATCTAAATATATGACCATACGGAGAAAATCAAGCAAAAAAAGCCGCTAACCGAGGAGCCGCACCATAGGAGCGATTCATTGATTCAAGGTATAGGTGGCTAAAAGACTCCCTTTCCAATATTGATTATTCGGATCTTGAAAGTAATCCTTAAAGAGTGCAAGGCTTTCGGTGCGCATAATATTTGATACCACCGAAATGGAACTCTTCGCATATAAGGGTGTCAGTTTATGGAAATTGCATTGAGTGCCGCCCCCCATTACATCTTCATAAGCATAGACGATTTTACCGATTCCACTCAGAATCGTTGCCCCCAAACACATTAAACAAGGTTCCATGGTTGAGAAAAGGACCGCCTGGTCCCGATTTATCTCCTGTGACATTTGCGTCAGTTTTTTCAAGGCGATCATTTCGGCATGATCGACTTCATTGGACACGCTGCCGGTCGTGCCGATGCGAGAACTCGTGACCAGAACCTCTCCTTTATATTCGATAATACAGCCGACCGGGAATTCGCCCTTTGCCAAGGCGTTTCGGGCCTGATCCAAAGCCTTTTGCATGAATAATTGATAATTCACAAATGAATCCTTCTAAATGCCATATAGATAATGACAAACCTGACAGCCCGGCGGTGCTTTTAACATCGATTTACGTGCGCGCTCCAGTACTTTATAACGATTGGAGCTGGCGCCGCCGACCAAGCTTTTTACAATTGCATTATCATGGGCCGTTACGCGTTCCTGAAAGCGATTCCGATAGAATTGACATGTATCACTTTCCCATATATCCAACAGTCGATCATTTGGAATACGCCCGAAGTGAACGCTCGGCATGTTGACATCTTGTCCCAGAAATGTTGTTGGGCCGCCGATGGCCAGGTTAATACAAGGACCCACAGCACCATCATAACGGATGAAGAGCTCATCGCGGGGATCCTGCTCACACACCGGAAGTTCCTGAGGCGTGAAGGCAAAGGCCGTTGTTTTTATTTTTAATTTTTTGGCCACCTTACGCGCTTTGGCGAGCTTTTTTTTCAAGCTTCGGATTTCTTTGGTCTCGTTGGTATCGAAGAGTCCGTGCCCTCGGCCGTGCTCACCCCGAATCACATCACACTGTTTGAAGTTGATCTGATCCACGCCCAAACGCACGGCAAGCCGGACCATGTCTTCGATTTGATGAAAATTTATCGGCATTAAAACAAAATTAATCATGATTTTGGGGGTTTTCCCATGTCGCATTTCGGCAATATTGGATAAATTTTCACACACGCGTTTAAAATCAGATCCAATCCTTATCGATTCATAAATTTTGGCACTGGCTCCGTCCATAGAGACGCATATCCAGTCTAAACCGGCATGAATGAATTTTTGAGCCATTTCCCGCTTCAATAAAAACCCATTGGTTAAAATTCCGGTTTCACACCCGGACAACTTTGCCTCAGATATCCATTCTACGAGATTCGGCTGCAGCAGTGGTTCGCCGCCGCCCGTGAAATCAATTGAACGCACGTCTTTCAAATGTGGCCGGATGGATTCCCAAACGTGTTGTGACATTATCCCGTGGTTTTCAGCTTCCCGGCTGACCTGCCTCCAGGGGCACATGATGCATCGCAGATTGCACGCCAGAGATGATTCTACCTGGAGTAGTCGCCAGCGCTTTTTTTTAAGCGAAACCGTTTCAATAACCCTGTTGCGGATGGACTCCAGACGCCGTTCCACATGTTTCGGCCAAGCGATAGCTCCTATTGAGAACCATTTCCCCTGCCGCTCCAACCACACTTCTCCGGGAGACCCTGCCGCGGCCTCTAAAATTTGATCTGCAATTTCAAATCGCGGCAGCCCGCAATGATCTGCGGGACATAATCCTGGACGTTCTTCTTCACGCAGCGCATTTTCTTCAAAGGAGGTGTCTACCGTGCCTGGATAGATATTGATGATGTCGATTCCAGCCGGAGCCATCTCAAGGCGCATTGCATTGGTCATCGCTGCCAGAGCGGATTTGCTGCCCCCATACACCCCAAGAGTCGGGATGGGTACTCTCCCTGCACTTGATACGATATTTATGATCCGCCCCGCAGCTCTGGTCTTCATCTGGGGGGCTAACCCCTTGATCAGCATCAGCGGCGAAAACGTATTGACTTCAAAAAGGTGGCGGATGTTCTCCTCCGTCGTCTCCTCCATCAATGCGAAATAGCCGACGCCCGCAATATTGAAAAGCGTGTCAATATGACCGAGCATTTCAAGGGCCTTGTGAACCAATCGTTTGGCCTCTCCCGGATTTGACAGGTCCGCCGCAATGGGCGTAATGCGTGTGGAATCCGGGAGCTCGGCAATCAATTCACCGAGGGTCTGCATGGATCTTGAAGTAATGACGATTTTGGCCTTCTTCTTTGCAAGCCGGCGCACGATTGCCGAACCGAGTCCACCGCTGGCCCCGGTTACCAAAATATTCTTGTTCTCAAAAAGGTATGTTTCCATAGCGATCCAAATTTACCATACTTACGCAGATTTTCCAAAAGAAGATGCAATTTTTTTCAAATTCTGCCGCAAACCCACCGACTGAGACTCAGATTCATAAGATTTGTCGTGTTTTAGTGCAATTGACAATCTAAACCTTTTTCTATACCTTAAATCACACCGAAATGATGTTGGCCTATGGCTAGAATAGCCCGTGCGGGTCGATAGCCGGTCTTTTTTAATTCCAGATTTGAGTAAAAAATCATGTTCACCAAAAGAGGCTTTCGAAAAATATGGAAATATGAAACCCGCCAAGCAGATACAATTGCGCGTTCCGTCGTTGAACCCAAACCCCCACGCTTTGGCTGGCGGATCTTTGTTTTACCCGTCATTCTCATCAAATACCTGCGTTTCCGAAAAAACCTCAAACTGACGCGTAAAAACCTCCTCTTCACCCGACAGTTGGCGATAGAAGCGGCTCAAGGCATCCGGCAAGGTGGCGATCACGCGATGGAATTTCGCAAAGTGGAAATAAAGACCCAAAATATTTTAGACCGCGAGAAAAAGGGACTTTATACTGAAAAGGTTCGCCGCAAACAATTGTATGAGATCGGTCTGCTGATAACTCATTATCGTAACCTGTTAAAATTAAATCAGGCCCGTTATGAGGAGATGGTTAAAGCCGTGTATCCTTCCAAACAACACTATATTGCATTTTTCGAGCAGCTCCAAAAAGCCGAACGGGAGGTTATCCAAGCCTCAATTTTTACGGTTCGTAGGGGTAGCAAAAGGGAACGACTCAAATGGTTTGAAAAGATTGAAAGAGCCCTTGCTGAGGAGCGTACCCAGGAGGCAAAACGGATCTTTGCATAGAAAATTTGTCTGACGTCACAGTTTGTGTTCCAGCCGCCCCATATCTAATCCTTGGTGCCGCACCAGGGCTGCAAAATAGGGCAAAAAAGGGGTCCCACCCCATTTTTTTTTGAACCGGCGAACCCCCTCATTGATGCCCAAACCCAAATTCACAGCTCTTTTACCACTGTTTTGAGCCCGTTTGATCATTTCAAAAAAAAGCGTATCCGAAACACCCGGAACATACCTTGTCGCCGACCGCAGGTTGAAAAGATAAAAAGCATAGTCGGTCGATCCGAGGTCCATGATGGTAAACGCACAGAGGGTATCCGTTTGCCTTGCTTCCAGAAGAATGGCTGTTTTCGAAGTCTTCAAATATTGCGGAATCTGTTTATAGATCTTTCTTTGGGCCGGGGCCAGGGAGTGAGTGACGATGAATTCTTTAATCATTTTTTTGTGTTCGCGCCCAAAACTTCCCTCCCTGACTTGCACTTCTTTCTGCGCTCGCCTTACCATATATGCCAGGGGAGGGGCCGGCTGATGGAGGGGTAGTGTCAGCCGGTAATAATTGTCCGGGGGCTGATGCTCGCATGAATTTTCCGCCAACCACATCTGCGGGGCAATGATGGCGGTGCTTGCGGGTCGGAAACGATCGCAAACCGATTGATAGATTTGCGGGAGATCGGGCAAACTCCCGCCAAGGGAATACCCAATAAAGATCAGATGCTGTTTTTGAACAAAGCACAAGCAATTTTCATGCAGATATGGCTTGGCGCCCGATACGGCCTCGACGTAGTCGGGAAGGTGCTCCGGAATCCGGGCATATCGATAAATATATCGACGCTGATCATTATCAAGCATACCGGGATTTCCGTTAAGCGTGGAAGATTCTTGCGACTTCGGCGGCGCGTGCCCGTTGGGTGGCTGACTCGATTTTCGAAAGGGCATCCAAATCGACGTTCTCGGCCAATGTTTGTCGAGCCGCGTCAAAAACCGCTTTTTCGGCTGATTCCAATTGCGCCAAAAACGTCTTGTAGTTCTCCCGTTGCGCATATGCGCAGAGTACAAGAGAACTGTAATCATTCCCTTCTGCGGTTAACAACTTGGCGTAGTAATCGACAAGCAATTCAATCTCCTTGAACTGTTCGCGACGAATTTTATCGGAGTAAATATCCTGATTTTCCCCTTCCAAAACACGGCCGGTCTTTTGTTCAATTTGTGTCTGGGCTTTATCTCGGCTCCAACCTTTGACGATCATATTAAATGCCGCTTGGAGGGCCAATTTCTTGGTAAACAGAAAATTCTGGATAAAGAGTTCCCGGGTCTGTTTGTTTTTCATGTAGGTCAAGATGAAAATTACCGGGATCATAAATTCCCAGACACTGAAAGGTTTGGGTCGGAACACCGCCCGAGCCACCGAAGCGGCAATGGATCTTTCACGCGCAAGTATATGATCATGTTTTTTTTTATAATTTAGCGGCACGGTTGGTCTCGCTTTGCCTAGTTGTTTAGTAGATTTGCGCTATCAGCTTTTGACGGCGCATGGCGATCTGCTCAGCCTCGGCTTTTAGTTTGTCCTGCATTTTCTGATCGCCACTCCGTTCGGCCATGATTGCACGTTCAAGCGTCTGTTCTGCCCTGCTAATTTGATCGATAATCTTTTCAAAAGCATCCTGGCTCGCATAGGCGTTTCGGATCAAAAGATGATAATAATCCCCTTCGCTTTGCAGCAGCTTCAAATAATGTTCCACCAGCAGCAGTACCACCTCCATCTGCGCTCGACAAATTTCATTGGAATAGAATCCAAGCGAGGCCAGCCACGTGCGTGTGTCTTCTTTCGCTTGCGCCAGGAGTATCGCCCTTTGCTCCTCTTGTAAGAGGGCTTGTGCAACCCTGATCGCCGTTTTACGAGGAAACATGAAATAACGGACATATTTTCGAAGGGCGCTTTGACGACGCAGAAAATCGATAATAAACATCCCCGGAATGATGCTGTTCCAAATTTTGACCGGCCGCGCTACAATGACCCCCAGGGTAACCTCTCGCGCAAGCTGCTCCTCTTCGCCCAGGATCATATCATCTCTTTCCATCTCGATGTCTCCCCCTTTTGTGAGGCATAACATCGAAGTGTTTGGGCTGTCAATGCGACCTTTTTCTGAGGATATGCGAATAGTGCGGGAGATAAATAAGGGGTGGCTCAAAGCGCCACCCCTTATGGTTCGGATAAAGATTAATCCGGTAAAATAGGCGGTGTAAAGAAAGTACCCGACCACAGAATCCAGGCAATAAACAGGGTCCAGAAGGCATTGGCCGTCTGCGAAAGCCAGTAGGCGATTGCCGGCCTGCCGCCGCCGACCTGTACCAGTTCTTTAAAATTGGTTTCCAGCCCGATGGACACAAAACACAACGTAAAAAACCAGCTGCGGTAGCTTTTGCATGCCTTGGCAACCTTCTTGGCCGCTTTGGCGCCCATTGACGGTTCTACCAGAAAGGATACGACCAATGAGGCAATCATAAACCCAATGACAAACTTGGGAAAGCGGTACCAGACTTCCATCAAAGACGGTTTTTCAGCCGTCGGATCATCTTTTCTGTCCAGGGACATGGTTGCCCACAGGGCCATCAGAAAAGCCACCAGTCCGATCATCACATTTTGAGCCATCTTGACCATGGCCGCCGCATCGACGGCAGCTTTACTCGACTCGCCCTGCGCATTGCGGAGGACTTCCCCGGCCGCAATCACCGCCCCGGTATTGTCGATGACACCACCCAGCCAGGCGCCGGCCATGTTGGTGGGGAGATCCAGCATTACGGCAATGGGTGGCATTACGATAATCAACACAACCGCACACACCAGTACCCAGGCGACCATATAGCTGACTTCTTTCGGATTTCCCTGAATGGCGCCGCCTGCGGCAATCGTGGCCGAAACCCCGCAGATGGCGTTGGCGGTGGCAATGATACTGCTGAAACGCTCTGAGATTTGAAATTTACGGCAGATCCAGTAGGTCCCGAACCAAACCACCGTGGCGACCAAAAGGGCTTGCGCCACGCCAAATGCGCCCGCTTTGAGGACAACCGAAAACATGATCGTCGCCCCCATGCACACCAGACCGATCTTAACAAAAAATTCGGTCTGGCCGGCGGCTTTAAGAAATTTGGGGACTTTAAAGACATTACTGATAATCAAACCGAATACCAATGCAAACAGGACATAAGATATGCCCCATTTTTTGATAAACGCCTGTTTAGAAATGACCATGGCAATAAACGTCAAAATATAAATCACCAAAAGCCCTTGGATATACTGCTTGAGATCGAACTTCATAAAGATCCCGGCGATGAAGGTAAGAACAGCGATGGTGATGAATAGTATGATTGCCGTCCCAAAGGTACTTGCGCCTTTGGGGAATGCCGCCGCTAGGCTCGTCCATGTGCCTATTTTGGGTGTATGCGGAACAATCCCGATAATGGCGAGAAGCAGGATGAACCAGCCAATAAAACACGCCCACCAGTCTTCACTTTGGAGGACTGGTGTTCTGTCATTACCGTTACTCATAGACCCACCTCCTTATTCGTTGGATTGATAAAAAATTGTGGGGTTAACAGGTTTGCAAATGAGTGTACGATCACTTCAATTTCTTCGTCTCTCTTTCAAAACTTCCGCTTTATTCACCTCCTTTCGCAGACTAACGGTTGATTCTATTTGCTGCAACACACTTTAGCGTCGTCACTTTAGGCAATACCATTCAGAAAATCAAGCAAAAAAATATGCCACAATGGTATAGTTATGACATGTCCTTCAGGCGTTATTCCCATATTTTGCGGACATTCTCTTGATTTTCTCCTTACCTTCTGCTTTCAACATCTTGAATACTTCATGGCCGCAGAATCCGTATTGCCTTTCATAGCGATCATCCCAGATCATTTCCAGTTCCTCAAAATGAGCCTCGGCACAGCGGAAATAATCACTTGCTCGCGGATTCCTTGGCTGATAAACATCCGTACCACCTTTGGATAGTTCCATAAATTATCTCCGGTAACAGGCATACATCCCAAATGATTATATTTACTTGACACAGGAATTGTAAAAGGATAGGGCAAATAGCGCTATTATTACCCAGCCCTAAAACTTTTTGGAATTGCGGAGGTAATGTTCTAATGATCCTGGTCTTTACAAAGTTCGTAATCTGTTCACTCATTATTATCTTTGCTGGGATGAAACTAGCCCAATATGGCGACATCATTGCGGAAAAGACCATATTAGGCCGCGCCTTAGCAGGATTGCTTTTACTTGCTTTAATTACATCTCTGCCAGAGGTCTTTGCTGGAATAAGCGCGGTTGCCATCGTGGAAATTCCAGACCTGACCATGGGAGATATCCTTGGGAGTTGTATATTTAATTTATTGATCCTTGGTATCCTAGATGTGCTTAATAAGAAGGAACCTTTCTTACGTCACGCCAGCCAGAGCCATATTCTGTCAGCAGGTTGTTTTGCCCTGCTGATGGGAGTGGTGTTAGTTAGCCTTTTATTGAGTCAACAGATAGGAGTGATCAGAATAGGTTGGATCGCTATATATACCCCGATTATTATGGTGACTTATTTCTTAATAGTAAGGGGAATTTTCCAGTTTGAACAAAGCCAGAAACCTTCATCTGAAGAGGAACAATATGGCACTGTTCCATTAAAAGCAACGATCTGGAAGTTTATCATAGCCGCGGTCATAGTTATAGGCGCCGCGATGTGGCTTCCTAAGATCGGTGAGGAAATTGCTGTTATGACTGGATTGGCCAACACCTTTGTGGGTACCCTGTTTTTGGCCGCGACTACTTCTTTCCCTGAACTAGTGGTTACGATTACCGCCTGGCGCATTGGTGCCAAAGACATGGCTATCGCCGATATCTTGGGAAGTAATTTGTTCGACCTCCTCATTGTTGCCATTAACGATGTCTTTTATCTCAAGGGATCATTCCTTTCAGATGTTAATCCGGCTCATATCTTGACAGGCATGATCGCGATTATGATGACCGGTGTGGTTACAGTGGGATTGACTTCTAATTCAAGCCAAAAGACCTTTCGCGTCATTAATTGGGATGCCTTGGCCCTAATCGGACTTTTCCTCACGGGTGTCTTCTTTTTATACTATCTTATAGGGGGTGGTTCAGTGTAGCATGGAGTAGCACATGTGGTGCGTTGTTTTTCGAGCTATAAGCTAACCGGCTGTTTTGCTTGAGCTATAATCTGCATATGGTGTCATCACAGGGGCAACTTCCATCCATCTCAAAAGCATAGATAATTCTTGATTCGAGTTCTGCGCGTGCCGGGGAAATGGGATCAAAATCCTCATCACCAACTCTTTTTATGATTTGACTTCTTGAAGGAATGGCTTCAAGGCCGGTTGCAATCACCTCCCCTGTTGATCCATTTAGAATCTCTGCATCTTCACCATTTGTTACAACTACAATCGGAATCTGGTTATCAGATAAAAGCCTTGATACAGCCAGCGCCGGGCGCCGTCGGGTAACGATCGATCCGGGTCCGTATTTGATGATCATATAAATTCGACCGTTCAATGTAATTTTAAAATCGACCTTTATGATGGCGCCCTTTTCGTCAGCTTGAATCTGCAAATCACATCGCGATTGGATTTCGGTTTTCGCATATCCTCGCTTTTCAAGCAGGAGTTTGGCGATCTTTTGTCGATAACGCTCGTCATGGGTATCCGGGATTGTCTCACCGGTTAGGCAATCGGTGAGTTCACCCAATATTAGATGGTGTCCGTTCATGGGATTCCGCTACGCTTTTTCTACATCGGATTCCAAAAATATTAAAGGCATTGAGGCGCTGCTTGCCTTGGCGTCGGATCAATCATTTTATCAGATATCCCTTTACAAATCAAAAGGTCCATGGCTTATAGGAACTCCAGGGCAAATAAGCGGCCCGGGATATATTGAAAATGTAACCGTATGCAGATTCTAAGCCCCGTTATCCGGCAACAAGCTAAAATTTACCTCCCCTATTTAAAACAACTGACAACACTCTTTGAATCGATGGACCTGGAATATAAATTCACCACCGAGGGTTATGGGTTTGAATGCAAAGGCTGCCGCGACAACTGTTGTTTAACCCGTTTTTACCATCATACCTTGTTGGAATACCTTTATTTAATGATGGGCTATCGCGGTCTTGAGAAAAAACGACAAGTTAAAATAAAGTTGCGCGCCCGTGAAGTTTGCGCGGAAACGGAAACAACGGGTCAAGATAATTCACCCGCTTTGCGCATGTGCCCGCTTAATTTTGAAGGTCGCTGCATTCTTTATCATCATCGGCCCATGATTTGTCGGCTACACGGAATCCCCCACCATCTAGATCATCCGGGAAAAGGTATCCGGCATGGACCGGGTTGTGATGAATTTACGCGTTTTTGTGGTAAGAAGGAATATGTGCCCTTCGACCGGACACCGTTTTATTTCGGAATCGCTGAACTCGAAAAGGGTCTGAGAAAAGAAATGAATGCGACTCAAAAAATAAAATTGACCATCGCCCAAATGATAATCGCCTAGCGGACCACCGATTATGAAAATCATCGGTCTTGACGAAATAAACAACCTGCCCGGGAAAAAATTGGAAGCAAATGATATTTTCCGATTTCGGTGTCATGCTGCCCTGAGCTGTTTTAACCAATGTTGCCACAACCTGAATCTGTTTTTATCCCCCTACGATGCGATTCGGCTAAAAAACAGACTCGCAATCGATTCCGATCAGTTTATCGATCATTATGTCGATGTGGTATTGCGCGAATCAAACTATTTTCCGGAGGTCCTTTTGCGAATGTCGGAGGAGGGGCAAATGGCTTGCCCTTTTTTGGAAAAATCCGGATGCCGGGTCTATTCGGACCGCCCCAATACGTGCCGGCTCTTTCCCGTGGAGCAAGGGCTGATTTATCAGGCTCAGACCCAAAAACCGCATCTGATTCACTTCTTTAAGCCACCTAAATTCTGCTGTGGGCCTTTTGAAACAAAAGAATGGACACCCGGGCAGTGGTCAGAGGATCAACAGGCGGTCACCCACAACCAGATGACCCTTCGTTGGGCTGAACTGAAACGACTGTTTCAAAACGATCCATGGGGAGGTCAAGGTCCGGCAGGACCCAAGGCAAAAATGGCCTTTATGGCCACGTTCAATCTGGACCGGTTCCGTGGTTTTGTCTTTAACAGCAGTTTTCTAAAGCGCTACAAAGTGAAAACAAATCGGCTGCATCAGCTCGCAAAGGATGATGTGGCCTTGTTGAATTTCGGCTTTGAATGGGTCAAGCTTTTTGTCTGGGGTATGTCCGCGAAAAATATCAAACCCCGCTAGGGCCTTTTAGGGCAGGCAAATCCCACCTATAATACCCCCTCCGGCATCGGGCCTATCTTTTCCCCGCCTAGGACATACCCGCCGTCGAGGCGCAAAACGCTCCCGGTCATGTAGGTCGCCTCTTTTATGATAAACAATACCGCTTTTACAACATCCTCGCTAACCCCGATCCGTCCCAATAAGATATGATCGACAAGGGCCTTTTTTTGTCTGTTCTTCAGCAGGTCCCATCCCCGGGTTTTTCCTCCGTGTCGGGTTTCGACAAAACCGAGCATGATTTCGTTTACCCTCACCAGCGGCGCACCCATTCGCGCCCATGTCTCGGTGAGTAACGATATTCCCCGGTTTGCGGCCGCATAACCGTCGTTGAAAATCATATCCGCCGGGCCGGAACGTCCCACAATTCCGGCGATGGAAGATAAATTGATGACCACCGAGTCGCCTGAAGCTTTGAGATAAGGCAGAGCGGCATCAAATACCCAGCGTTTCGCCCGCAGACTGGTTTCGATTTCCAGATCCCACTGTTGACGTGTGTACGGTCCGTGGACCACGGGCCAGCCGCCTCTTTCGATATTATTGATAAGGATATCGAGGCTTCCGAAATGATCGACAACCCGATCAACGAGAGCGGGTATTTTATCGGTTTCAAGAAGATTGGTCCGTACAATTAGGTGCTCTTTGCCGATTGCCTCAAAATCGTGCCGTAAGCTGGCCAGATTTTCTTCCCAATCAAAATAGTTTAATACCACCCTTGCACCCTCATCGGCCAGCGCAAGGGCAACGCTCTTCCCGATTCCTTTTATGCCACCCAGCACAAGAGCTGTCTTACCTTCTATATTCACCAGAGATCTTCTTTCTAATCATAAGATTTTTAAAGAAATATCGTATTGGCTATATCGTCATTCCCGCGCCCGCGGGAATCCAGGAAAATCAATCGGCTATGGATTCCTGCTTTCGCAGGAATGACAAAACTTGGGACTATGTAGAAACTAGGGAGCATTTTGCCTTCATTTGTCAATAGAAAAGGTGCTCTCGAAAACCTGCAAACGGTTGATTAATACCAGATATGGTCTTTTTCTTATTGCCCTTATCCAGATATAGCTTCGAACCTTGGAAGGTATATATTTATCCATATTTTTTTAAAATTTGGCAATTCGAAAATCCTTGACAAGCATTATGAGGGATGATATTCATTCAGTCTTCTTCCTACTGTATCCCATTGATTTTATAAGATATTTGAGGCTTTTAGCAGCGTTTTTGACACTGCCGATGGATAAAAAAATCAAAACCAAAAGTGTTTTTTTTGGCGAAAATGAAGGGGGGTGCTAAATCAACATTTGTCGAGTTTAATTGAAATTACCGGAATGAACCACATTGAAATTTTCCATAACACAATTTAGGAGGTATCATAAATGCCAAGTTTTGTAATTGATGAAAAATGTGACGGATGCAAGGGCGGCGATAAGACTGCCTGCATGTACATCTGCCCCAATGACCTGATGGTGCTTGAGCCCAATGACATGAAAGCTTACAATCAGGAGCCCGATCAGTGCTGGGAATGCTTTTCATGCGTCAAGATCTGCCCCACCCAGGCCATCGAAGTCAGAGGCTATGCGGATTTTGTTCCCCTGGGAAGCAGTGTCATGCCCATGCTGGGTACCGAAGATGTCATGTGGACCTGCAAGTTCAGAAACGGGCTTATCAAACGCTTTAAGTTCCCCATCCGCACCACACCGGAAGGAACGGCCAACGCCTATCCTGACTTAAAAGCGCAGGACCTCGAAAGCCAGCTGTTGTCAACCGAAGAAGCCGAAGGTAAAGGATTTCCCGCACCTGCCGATGGCGAGTTGATTTAAACGCCGGATCAGATACAGAAACAAATTATGAAAACAATCTACCGATAAATCGTAACTTAAGGAGGACGCAATATGGCATTACCGAATAAACCTTTGGGTGAACTCAAGGCTGTAAAAGACCCGGAAGTCGAAGAACGCGAAGTGGACGTTCTGATTGTAGGCGGCGGTATGGCTGCCAGCGGCGCCGCGTTTGAGGCTAAAAAATGGATGTCCGACGACCAGACCGTTCTGCTGGTAGATAAGGCCGCCATGGAAAGAAGCGGCGCGGTTGCTCAGGGACTTTCCGCGATCAACACCTATGTGGGTGATAACGCCGTTGAAGACTATGTGCGCATGGTCCGGAACGATTTGATGGGCATTGTGCGTGAGGACCTGATTTATGATCTCGGGTGCCACGTGGACGATTCGGTCCATCTTTTTGAGGAGTGGGGCCTTCCGATCTGGAAAAAGACCGAAGACGGAAAAAACCTGGACGGCAAAAAGGGCCAGAAATTAGGAACCCTGAAATCAGGCGCCAGCCCGGTTCGAACCGGCAAATGGCAAATCATGATCAACGGCGAATCCTACAAACGCATTGTTGCCGAAGCGGCTAAACTGGCCATCGGCGATGATAACATCCTGGAAAGGGTTTTCATCGTTGAACTCCTGCTGGATGCCAACAAGGATAACCAGATAGCCGGTGCGGTTGGTTTCTCCGTGCGTGAAAACAAAGTCTTCATCATCAAATGCAAGACCATGCTGGTCGCCTGCGGTGGTGCGGTTAATATTTATCAGCCGCGAAGCATGGGTGAAGGTAAAGGCCGCGCCTGGTATCCGGTCTGGAACTCCGGCTCCACGTACACCCTGGCCATGAAAGTCGGGGCTGAGCTGTCCATGATGGAAAACCGTTTCACCCCGGCCCGCTTTAAAGATGGTTATGGGCCTGTAGGCGCATGGTTTTTGCTCTTCAAGGCCCAGACCTTAAACGGCCTGGGTGAAGCCTTTGCCGGCAGTGATGCGGCTAAGGCCGAACTGGAAAAATACGCGCCTTATGGCACCGCAGCGATTACCCCCACCTGCTTGCGCAACCATCTGATGCTCGTGGAGATGAAAGAAGGCCGCGGACCGATTATGATGGACACCGTGAGCGCCCTGGCGAAGCTGGGTGAGACCCTGGACAAAAGAGAACTCAAGCATCTGGAATCCGAAGCGTGGGAAGACTTTTTGGATATGACCTGTGGTCAGGCCAACCTGTGGTGCGCCACCAACACCGAACCGGAGAAGAAAAACTCCGAAGTGATGCCGACTGAGCCGTATCTGCTCGGTTCCCACTCGGGCTGCTGCGGTCTCTGGACCTCCGGCCCCGATTTGGATTGGGTTCCGGATGGCTATAAGATCAAGGCCGACAACGGCAAGGTGTACAACCGCATGACGACCGTCAACGGTCTTTTCACCGCCGGTGACGGAGTCGGTTGCTCCGGCCATAAATTTTCTTCCGGTTCTCATGCCGAAGGACGGATGGCTGTCAAACAGATGGTCAGATACGCTAAAGACCATGCCGACTTTTCCCCGGCCCTGGCCCAGAGTAACGAAGAACTGGTCGACATCGTTTACAAACCGGTGCGGACCTATCTGGAGCATTGCGAATACTCTACGGCCGATGACATCAACCCCAATTACATCAAGCCCAACGGTATGATGTACCGCATGATGAAGGCCACCCATGAGTATGGAGCCGGCACGGCGACCTTCTACCAGACCACCAGCAAGAATCTCGAAATCGTCATGGAGCTTCTGGAGGTTATGCGCGAAGATAACGAAAAACTGGCCGCCGGTGACCTGCATGAGCTGATGCGCTCCTGGGAGATCCAGCACCGCATCTGGACGGTTGAATCGCATCTGCGCCACATCCAGTTCCGCAAAGAGACCCGTTACCCGGGCTTCTACTATCAGGCCGACCATCCGGGACAGGATGATGAAAACTGGTTCTGCTTCGTCAACTCCAAGTACGATCCAAAAGAGCAGAAGTGGGATATCTTTAAAAAAGACTACGTCAAGCTTTTTAAAGATTAATCAAACGTCAACTGTGCTTTGTAGTCGCTGAAATAATGCCTCCAGGTGCCACCCGGCACCTGGAGGTTTTTATTAAGCAGCTTATGGATTTTAGCGGTTACGCATTGGGCGATATCGTTGGTGGAATGGTATTTATTTTTAAGTACTTAACAAAGCTATTGAACAGAAAGTCTAAGTATTTAAAAATCGAGATCAAACGGATATCGCCTGAGGCAAGACCGCTCAGATGTGATCCTGTTTTTAAGATTCTAATCTGATAACCAAACGGAGGAAAAGCATGACTGAAAACAAACCAACTCCGACAAACGGAAGTCTTTTAGTTGTGGGCGGAGGGATTAGCGGCCTGACCACGGCCATCGAAGCGGCCGAAGTCGGATACGATGTTTTTTTAATCGAAAAAAATCCTTATTTGGGCGGCAGAGTAGCACAATTGAATCAGTATTTTCCAAAACTGTGCCCTCCGACCTGCGGTCTCGAAATCAATTTCAGACGAATTAAGGATAACCCGCGCATAAAGATCCTTACCATGGCAGAAGTTGAAACGGTTGACGGATCCCCCGGTAACTACAATGTGTCTATCAAATTAAGCCCCCGATACGTAAATGAAAACTGTACCTGTTGCGGGGACTGCACCAGCGCCTGTGAAACCGAGATCGACAGCGATTTTGATTTTGGAATGCAAAAAATCAAAGCGGCTTACCTGCCCTTTGAAATGGCATTTCCCGCTCGTTATGTAATTTCACCTAAGATTATCGGTACCGAAGATGCCCAAAGTTGTAAGGCGACTTGCAAATACGACGCGGTTGATTTGGAGATGATGTCCAAAACGATCGATCTCAACGTCGGTGCCATCGTGTGGGCCACGGGCTGGGAACCCTACGATGCGGCCAAAATCGACAATCTTGGTTTTGGAAAACATCCCAATATCATTACCAATATGATGATGGAACGTCTTGCCGCGCCTAACGGACCGAGCGGCGGGAAAATCCTGCGGCCCTCCGATCAACAGGATCCGGCAAGTGTGGCCTTTGTCCAGTGTGCCGGTTCCAGAGATGAAAACCACCTCGCCTATTGCTCCTACATCTGCTGCATGGCATCGCTGAAACAAGCCACATATGTGCGTGAGCGCTACCCGGAAGCCAAGATTTATATTTTTTACATCGATTTAAGATCTGCGGGGCTCCGCTACGAGCGCTTTTATAAAAAGATCCAAGAAGATGAAAATGTCTTTTTTATTAAAGGCAAGGTTGCTGAAGTCAGCGAAGACCCGACCACAAATAATGTCACCGTGGTGGCAGAAAATGCCGTAACAGGTGAAAAAATACGCCAGGATGTGGAACTCGTAGTCCTGGCCACCGGTATGCAGCCAATGGCATCTGCAGGCAAACTTCCGGCTGACTTAAATTTCACGACCGACGGGTTTATCACGAACGATTTTGAAAATGGCGGTATGTTTGCCGCAGGATGTGCAAATAAGCCGGCCGATGTGGTGACGTCTAACCAAAACGCAACCGGGATGGCCCTCAAAGCCATTCAAACGCTGGTGAACAGGTAGGAGGTAATCCATGGATAAAAAGTATGGTATGTATATATGTGAAGGTTGTGGTATTGGGGCGGCACTCGACCTAGAATCTCTTAGTGGCGTGGCGGAAGAGGAAGGACTTGCGGCAAAAAGCCACCCAATTCTGTGCGGGAAGGAAGGCCTTGAACTCCTGCAAAGCGATATCGCTGAAAAGGGAGTCAACACGCTCATCTTGTGTGCCTGTTCGCGCCGCGTCAATTACGACATTTTTAAATTTGAGGGCTGTATTGTCGACCGTGTCAATCTGAGAGAACAGGTGGTCTGGTCTCATCCGCGATCCGAATTTCCGGCATTGACCGAAGACCAAATCGACGATGAGATCCATTTTGACCGGCTCCAGATGCTGGCTGAAGATTATCTTAAAATGGGCATGGCCCGCGTTGAAAAGGTCGATCTGCCCGAACTCCATCTCCTTGAAACCCTGTCGCGCAAAATTCTTATCATCGGGGGCGGTATTACCGGTATATCGGCTGCACTGGATGCCTCTAAAACCGGTTATGAGGTCACTATCGTCGAAAAGGGAGATACCCTGGGCGGCTATGCCGCCAAGCTCCGCAAGCAACTCCCGACCCGGGCCCCTTTTGAAGAATTGGAGCCTACCATTGTCGATCAAAAGATAAAGGCCGTTGAGGCCGATCCCAACATCACGGTCAAAACCGAAACTGTCGTCGCGCGTATTGCCGGTGAGCCGGGTGAGTTTACGGTTACGCTTAAAAAGCCCGGCGACAAGATCGAATTCGACGTCCCTTATCCCCTGCCGGATGAAATGAAGGTCGATGAGAAAGGCAAAGAGTTCAACGCCGAAGAGCTGCATCAAAAATTCCTGGAATACAACGAAGGCAAGCAGGATGTCCTAACCCTCGATCCCGATGGCGAACTCTTCGGGGCCGTGGTACTGGCAGCCGGATGGCGTCCATACGCGCCTGAAGAGGGCGAACTGGCGCATTACGGATATGGCCAATTACCGGATGTCGTGACCAATCATCAGTTTGAAGCGCTTGCGGCCCAAGGCAAGATTTTACGGCCATCCGACGGCAAAGAAGCGCAAGCGGTTGTTTTTATCCAGAGCGTGGGGCAGGGGGATGACGCCGACTTTGCCTACACCGGATCCGTCACAAGCCTTGTGGCGCTCAAGCAGGCCAAATATGTGCGCGAGGACTATCCGGAAGGGAAAGCCTATATATTTTATCAGCACATGCGTACCCCCGGTCTGCAGGAGTATTTCTACAAAAATCTGCAGCAGGATCCCGGAATCTTTATGACCAAAGGGGAAGTGGCCCGTGTTGCCAAAAACGGAGACGGTCTGCTGGTCGACGCCCAGGACACCCTGCTGGGTGAAAAAATTCAAGTCAAGGCCGACATGGTGGTCTTGGCCACCGGAATGGTCCCTGTGACCGCCGACGAGCCTGTCATCAATCTGGCCTACCGGCAGGGCCCTGCATTTCGCGATAATGATATCTTCGATCAATACACCGATTCGAATTACATCTGTTTCCCTTATGAAACCCAGAGAACCGGAGTTTATGCCGCCGGCAGCATCCGCCGCGGTAT
The DNA here is from genome assembly GCA_964530095.1 of uncultured Desulfobacteraceae bacterium. Classification (GTDB taxonomy): domain Bacteria; phylum Desulfobacterota; class Desulfobacteria; order Desulfobacterales; family CAZHA01; genus CAZHAH01. The sequence continues at coordinate 46,316 of CAZHAH010000017.1, forward strand.
GACCATTGAAGAATGCATGGAGGATGCATCCGGTGCCGCTTTAAAAGCGATTCAGTGCTTGGAATCGGTAAACCGCGGGGTGGCCGTCCATCCCCGCTCCGGTGATATGACGTTTCCCGACTTTTTCTTTCAGCGCTGTACGCAGTGCAAACGCTGTACCGAAGAATGCCCCTTCGGCGCCCTTGATGACGATGAAAAAGGAACCCCCAAACCAAATCCGACCCGCTGTCGGCGATGCGGAACCTGTATGGGGGCCTGTCCCGAACGCATCATCGGTTTTGCCGATTACAACATTGACAGTATCGGCTCGATGGTGAAAGCCATTGGGGTACCCTCGGAAGATGATTATGAAGAACCGCCGTTTCGGGTCCTCGCTCTGGTCTGTGAAAACGACGCCTATCCGACCCTGGACATTGCCGGATTGAACCGGCTGAGTTATTCGGCCGACGTGCGGTTTATCCCGGTGCGGTGCCTCGGTTCGGTCAACGTTATCTGGATCAAGGATGCCCTGGCACAGGGGATGGACGGTGTGTTCCTTTTGGGCTGTAAATATGGCGATGACTATCAGTGCCACTTTGTCAAGGGTAGCGAGCTGGCCAGCATCCGCATGAAAAAAATCGGTGATGCCCTTTCCAGCCTGGCCCTGGAAGAAGAGCGTGTGGCCCAGTTTGAAATTGGGATCGATGAGTATGACAAGGTCCCCCAAATCATCAACGATTTTGTGGAAAGTATTGAAGAAATGGGCCCCAACCCATTTAAGGGCTTCTAGGATTGATAATTTTCGATTGAAGATTGACAATTGATAAGTGAAGATTGGCTTTTTGTTGAAAGAGATGTGAAACATTGAAAGAAACGAAGATAAAATGATTGGAATTTTAAATAGTCAATCGTCAATATTCAATTAGGTATAGGAGGTACGAATATGGCAGATACTTATCTTGTTGAACCGGATATCGGTTTTATTAAAGAACTTGCCGGACGCGGTGGCCAAGACTTAAAAAAATGCTTTCAATGTGCCACCTGTTCGGTCGCATGTAAGATTGCGCCTGAGGATAAACCTTTCCCGCGCAAGGAAATGATTGCCGCTTCCTGGGGCTTGAAAGATCGGTTGGTCGCAAACCATGATATCTGGTTGTGTCATAATTGCGGCGATTGTACCACCCTTTGTCCCCGGGGGGCGAAGCCGGGCGATGTCTTAAGTGCCCTGCGGTCGTATGCCATCACTGAATATGCCACCCCTAAGGCCGTCGCACGTGCCGTGAGTGACCCCAAAAAATTACCGATCTTGGTGGCCATTCCGGCGGTTCTTTTCATCGTCGTGGGACTCCTCACGGGACTGCTCGATTTTACCCCCGGCACGGATAAGATTGCCCATGGCAGTTTCTTTTCCACCTGGCTGGTGGATATCTTTTTTATTCCTTTGCAGTTTTGGGTTGCGGGCATCTTTGGGTTGGGTGTCTTCCGCTTCTTAACCGACATCCATGCCAATGCGCTCAAAACCGGTAAAACCGACAAAACCGCCATTGATGCAGGAGGCTTTATTGCGGCGCTGATACGGATCATCCCGACCATCTTGAAACACGACAAGTTCGACGATTGCGATGAAAATAAAGACCGCAGCCTGGCCCACCTTCTGGTATTGTATGGATTTATCGGGCTTTTTATCGTCACCAGCATTTTCTTCGTCACGCTCTATGGGCTTCAGATCCATGGTCCATATTCACAACTGAATCCGGTCAAGTGGCTGGCCAACATCGCCGGCGTGGGACTCATTATCGGCAGTTTTCTGTTAATCCAAAAACGCCGCGCCCAAACTGACCAGATCAGCAGTTATTCGGATTGGTTTCTTTTGGGGTTTGTTTTTACGGTAGCCGTAAGCGGGCTTTTGGCTGAGATTACCCGTTTGGCGGGCTGGGCGGGCATTACCTATACCGTCTACTTTATCCACTTGGTGGCTGTTTGGGTGCTGATCGCCTTTTTACCCTTTTCCAAACTGGCGCACCTGGTCTATCGAACCGTGGCCATGGCCTATGATGAATACATCGGCCGCCATTAAAAACGCTTCAGCGAATTAAAGCGCCTAAATAAAAAGGGGAGCCGGCAATTGCGGTCTCCCCTTTTTTTACTTTATCATATCGCTTTATTTCTTGTCGTCGCCCGTCGCCGCTCCGTGTAGTTTTATTTCCACCTTCTCGGTTAAGCCTTCATAATACCCCCGCAGGATTTCAAGAACCTCATCCCGTCCGAAATGATCCGGAATTTCACCGCCTTCGGAAAGCATTTTGCGCAGCATGGTTCCGGAAAGGAGTACGCGATCTTCCTTTGCATGCGGACAGGTTCGCAAAGAGGCCATACCGTCACATTTGAAGCAGTAAAACGTCCAGTCGATCTTTAAGGGTGTACACAGAAGTGCTTTACCCGGTTCTTCGGGGCTCGGAATTTTATTAAATATGGTCTGGGCTTCAAACATGCCGTAAAAGTCCCCCACACCGGCATGGTCACGGCCGATGATCATGCGCGAGCAGCCGTAATTCTGACGGAAGGTGGCATGCAGGAGGCCTTCTCGGGGCCCGGCATAACGCATATCAAGGGGATACCCGCCTTGCAGGACCTTTTCCTCCACAAAGTAATTCTTTACCAGAGCGTCGATGCATTTGACCCGGGTGTCGGCCGGAATATCACCCGGTTTCAAATTGCCGACCAATGAATGGATATAAACACCATCACATACTTCTACGGCAATTTTGCACAAGTATTCATGTGATCGATGCATCGGATTTCGAAGCTGAAGGGCTGCGACTTCGCTCCATCCCCGCTCTTCGAAAATTCGGCGAGACTCTTCGGGTCGCATATAAATGCCGGCATAGCGTGTCGGATATTCACCTTCGCTCAGCACCTTGACCGGGCCGGCCAGATTAAAGCCTTTCTGCTGCATGACCATCTGCACGCCGGGATGATCTTCCTCGGCAACTTTCCAGAATTCTTCGGCCGTGGCTGTGCCTTCGCCCATAAAAATCTTTTCGCACTCATAGCGCTTATCCGCTTCAGTCATCTCATATTTTTCGGTGACTTGCATGGTGGCTATGATTTCATCGTTTTCCGCATCATAGAGTGCAACCTCATCGCCGGCATTAATGCTGTCGGCATCCGCCTGTGAGGCATCAAGCGTGACCGGTACGGGCCAGAATGTGCCATCTGCCGTTAAGAATTCATCGCATACCCGTTTCCAATCGGCTTTGGTCATAAATCCGGTTAAAGGGCTGAATCCCCCGATCCCGATCATAATCAGATCGCCTTTTACGCGGGGTGATATGGCTACCTTTTTAAGACCTTCCGCTTTTTCCTTTTCGGCTTCCAACGCTGCACCCTCCAGCAGGCAGCAGGTTAGACCCTTTCCCCCATGGGGTGGAACTAAATTACCCATTGATTTATCTCCTTTCATATTAGTTTATCAATTTAAGCGCCATTCTTCGCTTTAATCCTTCTCAAAAAACCAAGGGAATCTACCTATTAGGGAATTTATATTTTGTCAAGGTTAATTCAGCACGTGCTTTGGCCTTAAATCGATTTTTTCAAATTTACAGAAGTGAAACCCAAGACTAGGTTGACATCTTTGCTTCTTATGCTTATATCAGATACTTTCACAATCTTGTTCAATGAAAGGAATCGATGATGGCCGAAAACGTGATGGAAGTTAACGACAACAGCTTTGATGCCGAAATATTGCAAGCCGAAATGCCGGTGCTGGTCGACTTTTGGGCCCCCTGGTGCGGGCCGTGCAAGGCGATTGCACCGGTCGTTCAGGAACTTGCTGAGACTTTTGGAGATAAAATCAAATTTGCCAAATGCAATGTGGATGACAATCCCGTAACCCCTGGCAAATATGGTATTCGTGCGATTCCAACCCTGATTTTGTTTAAAGGTGGCGATGTTGTGGATCAGATTACCGGCATGGTCGCCAAATCAAAACTCGAAGAAGCCATCCAATCGGTTCTTTAGAAAACAGCCACATGAATATTGTTGATTATGATCTTGTTATCCTCGGCGGTGGGCCGGCCGGGCTCACCGCCGGTCTTTATGCTGCCAGAGCCAGGCTCAAGGCTGTTTTAATTGAAAAAATTGCGCCCGGCGGTCAGATCCTGATTACCGACTGGATCGAAAATTATCCCGGCTTTCCCGAAGGTCTCAGCGGCCCCGATCTGATTCAAAAAATGATGGCGCAGGTTAAAAAATTTGATCTTTGTATCGAAACCGACGAGGTGGCAAAGGTTGATTTTTCCGGACCCGTTAAAACAATCCAATTAAATACAAAAACCATAACCAGCCATACGGTTATCATCGCCACCGGCGCCGCTCCAAAAAAACTGGGAATTCCGGGTGAGGATCTTCTTTACGGCAAAGGCGTGTCATTTTGTGCCACCTGCGACGGTCCCTTTTTTAAAAATCAAATCGTTGCGGCCGTTGGTGGAGGAGATACCGCCGTTCAAGAAAGCCTCTATCTTACCAAATTTGTTAACAAGATTTATCTCATCCACCGCCGAGACCAATTAAGGGCGGAAAAAATATTACAGGAACGGGCCCTTTCCAATAAAAAAATAGAACTCCTTTGGGATTCTGCACTGACCCAGATCGACGGGATAGATGGTGTTGAGGCGGTTGTCGTTAATAATCTTAAAACCGGTGAGGTGGTTAAGCTTGCAGTCAATGGTTGCTTTATCTGGGTCGGGATTTTGCCCAATACCGGTTTTGTAAAAGGTGCCCTGAAACTCGATGAATTTGGATTTATTGAAACCGACCTAAATATGCAAACCTCGGTTCCGGGTGTGTATGCGGCCGGGGATGTGCGCAATACCCGATTGCGCCAGATTGCCACCGCCGTTGGAGATGCGGCTAACGCCGCCTATTCGGCCCAACATTATATCGAAAGCATTAAGAAATGAAACGATGTCTGGCCCTATGTTTAATTTGCCTCTTGATGAACACGGGATGTGCCATGCTTGACACATGGCTCGGAAGCAATGTCGAAAAGACAGCCTACGAACTGGCCATTGAGGGAATGGAGGAGTTTGACAGGGGGAGATTCAGCAATTCAATCAGACTGTTTGAAAGGTTGAAGGACTGGTACCCATTCAGCAAATATGCCATTCTGGCCGAACTGAAGATTGCTGATGCGCATTATGATTTGCAGGAATATGCCGAGGCAGTGATGGCCTATGAAGAGTTTGAAAACCTTCATCCCCGTAATGAAGCCGTATCATATGCGATCTATCAAATCGGCATTTGTTATTTCGAGCAGGTGGATACCATTGATCGTGATCAGACGGCTACCAAGGAGGCGCTTTCGACGTTTCGGCGTTTGATAAAGCAATTCCCGGATGATCCCTATGCCAACTTGGCGCGGGCTAAAATTCGAACATGTTTAAAAAGCCTTGCCGCAAACGAATTTTATATCGGATTATACTACTTTAAAACCAAACACTACGAGGGCGCCTTATACCGCTTCAAATCGGTTATCACCAATTATCCGGATGCAGGAGTTCACTATCAGGCGCTTCAGTATATTGCCCAGTGCGAAAAATTGTTACAAAAAGCAGATTCAAAAAAAAAATAAATTGGACATTGATTTTCAGGAGATATAACCATGGCCAAAATGTGTGAGATCTGTGGTAAAAAACCACTTGTGGGGAATAATGTGAGTCACGCCCATAATTTGACAAAGCGTCGCTTTAATCCTAACCTGCAGAGCGTGCGAGCGGTTTATGATGGCCGCGTTCAAAAAATGATGGTATGTACCAATTGTATTAAGTCAGGACGGGTCATCAAAGCGCCCTAATCCGGACAAGCCCTCCAAAGAATAGGGCGCATTTAATGAAAAATGGGTTTTGGGATGGCTTTTAGATGGAGACCCGTCTGACATCCAGCACATGTTTGACTTTTTTGAGGGCCGACAACACCTGCTTCAAATGACTGGTATCATCAACTGCTAAAGTAAAAAGACTATCTACCGTCTTGTTTTCGTCGGTTTTTGTGTTGGCACTCAGAATATTGGCCCCCTGCTTGCTGATGGTCGCGGCAACATCGGCCAAGAGTCCCACCCGGTCATAGGAGCGTATCTGAATCTTGACCGGATAGGTTTCGGCAAACTGGGTGTCCCATTCGACATCGATTTGCCTCTCGGGGCTCATTTTCATGGCATTTACGCAATTGGTCCGGTGGACGGTAACCCCATAACCACGCGTAATATATCCTGTAATCAAATCCCCCGCGACCGGCTGGCAACATTTCCCGAAACGAATCAGAATGTCGTCAACCCCTTTGACGATTACGCCCGTTCCGCTCTTTCTCTTTTTTACCCGGCCGATGATTTTATTGAAAATCGATTCATTTTCGTCCTCCGCATCAGATTTGGGAATGATTTTCCTTACCACCTGAAGGGGCGTAATTTTACCATAACCGACATTGGCCAAAAGACCTTCAAGGTTTTTAAACCCAAAATGGGCAACGATGCGTTCTATTTCTGCAGACTTGGAAAGCGTGTGAAAATTTAATCGATACTTATGGAAGGCCTTCTCGCACATCTCTTTGCCTAAAATAACGCTCCGCTCCATTTCCTGGGTTTTAATCCATTGCCGGATCCTTGATCGTGCCTTAACGGTTTTAACAAAATTTAACCAATCTTTGCTGGGCTTATGCCCTTTGGCGGTAATAACTTCGACACTGTTACCGGTTTGCAGTTCAAATTTTAGTGGGACCATTCTTCCGTTGACTTTGGCTCCGACACATTGATGGCCTACTTCTGTGTGGATCAAATAAGCAAAATCTACCGGCGTGGCGCCTCTGGGCATGGTTTTTATTTCGCCCCGAGGGGTAAAAACATAGACTTCATCCGGAAACAGATCGATGCGGACATTTTCAAGAAACTCATTGGGGTCGGGGAAATTTTCCTGCGTTTCGACCAGGTTTTGGATCCAGGCAAATTTTTTGCTCACATTTTCGTCGACCGGTTTGTGCTCTTTATATCCCCAGTGCGCCGCTATTCCCGATTTGGCGACCGTATCCATATCTTTGGTTCGGATTTGGATTTCGATTCGTTCTCCATAGGGCCCGATGACCGTGGTATGCAGCGCTTGATACATATTGGGTTTGGGAACACCGATATAATCTTTAAACTTCTTGGGAATCGGTTTCCATAAGTCATGAATGACCCCTAATGCCTCGTAGCATTGGGGAATGGTATCGAGAATGATTCGGAAGGCGATAATATCATACACATCTTCAAAGGGTAAGTTTTGGGTCATCATCTTCTGGTAGATACTGTTAAAATGCTTGTACCTCCCCAAAACTTCTCCTTTGAGATTTGCCGCGTCCATATGATTCTGAATTAAACTTTTGACGGTTTCGATATATCGTTCGCCTTCAGTGTTATCTTTAGTGATCCGGTTTTCTATTTTGGCATATTCATTTGGTTGAAGATATAGAAAGGAGATATCTTCGAGTTCTTTTTTCATCCAATAGATACCGAGCCGTCCGGCAATGGGGGCATAAATATCCTGTGTTTCCTGGGCGATTTCAATCCGTTTGGCGTCTTTATGAAATTTTAGAGTCCGCATGTTATGCAGCCTGTCGGCCAACTTGATCAGAATGACGCGAATGTCATCGGCCATGGCAAGAATCATTTTGCGAATGCTTTCGGCCTGCCGTTCCTGTGAACTATTGAATGGAAGAATACTCAATTTGGTCACACCGGCCACGATATGACTGATCTCTTTGCCGAAGACCGCTTCCAGCTCCTCTTCGGTTACATGCGTATCCTCAATCACATCATGCAAAAGACCCGCTGAAATGCTTTCGATATCGAGGCTCATATCCGCCAGGATATAGGCGACCTCGAGAGGATGGGAAAGATACGGCTCGCCTGAGAGCCTGACTTGTCCGTCGTGAACCTGGGCCGAATAAATATAGACACGCCGAACGGTTTCAAGATCCGCTTCCGGATAATAATCCGTTATCTTATCGGTAATGTCATTGATTCGGATCATCTTCGATATCAATACGCCTTGGCAAATACCACCCTCGTATGACTTGGACGACCGCAGTCAACACAGGGCCCCTTCTCTTTTCGGTTATCAAGCGGGATGCTGCGGATGGTGACTTTCAAGGCCTCTTTTATCTTCATTTCACAGGCCTCATCTCCGCACCAGTACGCCGAAGCAAAGCCGCCATGAATTTCCGGTTTATCGGTATTTCTCGGAGCAAAAAAGGCATAAAATTCGCCTTTATCGTTAATGTCGTGACTATGCACTTTTCTAAAATCCTTGGCGCGTGTATAAATTGATTGCTGAACTTCATCCAGCATGTGGATCACCTCAGCTACAAACTGGTCCCTGGGAATTGACATCTTATCACGGTGTGGCTTGTCCCGCCGGCCGACAAAAACCGAATTCCGGGCCATATCTTTGGGACCGATTTCAACCCGCAAGGGAATCCCTTTCTTGATCCAATCCCAGCCCCTTGCACCCCCGATGTCGCGGTCATCGATCTCAACCTTTAGTGATTGATGGGCATATGTTTTTGCCCTCAGCTCCTTGGCCAAACGTTCCACAAAATCCATAGTCCGGGGGCGCTCGTTTTCTTTTCGGATAATGGGCAGAAGCACCAGGTGTGCCGGGGCTATTTTGGGTGGAAGGATCAGCCCGTCATCATCCCCGTGGGTCATTATCAAGCCGCCGATGAGCCGGGTAGATGCGCCCCATGACGTCGTCCAGGCGTATTCCTCTTTTTCTTGCGCCGTTTGAAATTTTATTTCAGAAGCCCGGGCAAAGTTTTGACCTAAAAAATGAGATGTCCCCGCCTGTAGTGCTTTACGATCCTGCATCATGGCTTCAATACAAATCGTTTCCACGGCCCCGGGAAACCGCTCAAGCGGTGTTTTACTTCCTTTTATCACCGGCATGGCCAGGTAATTTTCGGCCAGTTGCGCGTAAACATCCAACATTTGTTGCGTACGCTCCCGGGCCTCCTCGGCACTGGCATGGACGGTATGCCCTTCTTGCCAAAGAAATTCACTTGTTCGCAAAAAAATACGTGTCCGCATCTCCCACCGAACGACATTGGCCCACTGGTTGATCAGCAGGGGCAGATCCCGGTAACTACTCACCCATTTGGAAAAAGAGGCCCCGATAATGGTCTCCGATGTGGGACGAACCACCAAAGGCTCTTGCAGTTTGCCATCCGGAACAAGGGCGCCATCGCTCCCCTTGCTGAGCCGATGATGCGTTACGACGGCGCATTCTTTGGCAAAGCCTTCCACATGCTCGGCTTCTTTTTCAAGAAAATTCAAAGGAATAAAAAGTGGGAAATAGGCATTTTTGACACCTGTGGCTTTAAACATATCATCCAGCACACGCACAATGTTTTCCCAAAGGGCATATCCCCATGGTTTGATCACCATACAGCCTCTCACCGGCGACCGTTCGGCCATATCCGATGCACTGACCACCTGTTGATACCACTCTGGATAATCTTCCGCTCTAGTCGGTGAAATCGCAGTCTGTAATTGTTTTGCCATACGCCTCCAAAACCTCTTTCATCAAAGTTAGGTTTTATTCACATGTTCATATGCGTCAATTTCTTTTAACAGCACCTCGACCAGTTTTTCTTGAGGGAACTTCTTTTTGACTTTTCCTTTTTTGAACAGGATTCCGGTTCCATCACCTCCGGCAATTCCGATATCGGCCTCTTTGGCTTCTCCGGGCCCGTTGACCACACATCCCATAATCGCCAACTTTATCGGTTCGGTTTCATTGATCAGCGCCTCTTCGATTTGGGCGACAATATTGAACAGGTCAATATTGCAGCGTCCACAGGTGGGACAGGCGATAATTTCAGGCCCCCTGTGCCGGATGCCGAAGGCTCTCAGTATTTCATATCCGACTCGGATCTCCTCTACCGGATCACGGGTTAGAGAGACACGCAGCGTATCCCCTATCCCTTCGGCCAGCAGCATCCCGATACCTAACGCCGACTTGACAATCCCCGAATAGAGAGATCCGGCTTCGGTAACGCCCAAATGCAGAGGAACGTCGGATTGGGCTGCCAGCTGCCGGTAAGCCGCGAGGGTACGCGGGACATCAGAGGCTTTCAAAGAAACTTTGATGGCATCAAAGCCGAGCGATCGGATTTTTTCGATGTTGCGCAGGGCACTGGCCACCATCGCTTCCGCGCTGGCTCCCCCGTATTTTTTAAGCAGATCTTTTTCGAGCGATCCGGCGTTAACACCGATACGGATCGGGATGCCGTGTGTTTTGGCACACGCCAGCACCGCTTTGACTTTTTGGTTTCCGCCAATATTTCCGGGATTGATGCGGAGGCCATCCGCACCGGCCTCCGCTGCAGCAATGGCTAGTCGATGGTCAAAGTGAATATCGGCTATCAGGGGTATCGAAATCTTTTTTTTAATTGCCGAAATGGCTTTGGCCGCTTCCTGATCCGGCACCGCAACGCGCACGATCTCACATCCCGCCGCTTCCAAGCGTTTGATCTGGGAGACGGTCGCTGCCACATCGTGGGTGAAGGTATTGGTCATGGATTGCACCGTTATCGGCGCTTCTCCCCCGACCTTTATATCTCCAATTTTGATGGCTCGGGTTGTTCTGCGTTTAATCGGAACGGCCATATCTATAATGTCTATAAAAACCTCAGCAGCCCCTTTCGGGACCAGCGGTATTAAGCCTCTCAGTGCCCGCTGCTTTATATTCTATACTTTAGAATATAAGCAAAAACAATTACAAAACAATAGGAGACGCTGATCCACGGTGAATTTGTTCTAATAGCGTAAGCTGCTGGCACAGGAGTTTTTGGTCA